>NZ_RZPB01000044.1:0-17260 GCF_003998535.1 Mesorhizobium sp. M7A.F.Ca.AU.002.02.1.1
GACCGAGAAGACGACGAAAACGGTTCCGAGCAATCCGGCGAGCAGTTTGTTGACTTCGTTGGAATCCATACGCCCCTTGCTCCCTTTTCCGGCGGACAGAACCGTCCACTCCGTCCGTCGGTATCGTGACCGTCCTGCCAGGGCGGTCAAATCGGGCGGAAACTAGGTCTTTTGCTGCGGCGTTGCAACACCTATAAGGGCGCTTCCAGTGAGACCTTTTGCCACTTTCCCTGTCCTCTTTCGAGACGCCTTGCACCCGAAATGTCCACGCTGATCCTGATCCCGGCCCGCATGGCTTCGACCCGCCTGCCGGGCAAGCCGCTGGCCGACATCGCCGGCGCCCCGATGATCGTCCATGTCGCCCGCCGCGCCGCCGAAGCCGGCCTTGGCCGGGTGGTGGTGGCGACCGACACGCAAGGCGTGGCGCAAGCGGTGCGCGCGCACGGTTTCGAGGCCGTGATGACGCGTATGGATCACGAATCCGGCTCCGACCGCATCCACGAGGCGCTGGTCGCTCTCGACCCCGGGCGCAAGGTCGAAACCATCGTCAATGTGCAGGGCGACCTGCCGACCATCGATCCCCGGATCATCGCCGCGTCGCTCAGGCCTTTCGAGGACAGTGCGGTGGACATCGCCACGCTCGGCGTCGAGATCGTCCGCGATGAGGAAAAGACCAATCCCAATGTCGTCAAGATCGTCGGCTCGCCGCTTTCCGGCAGCAGGCTGAGGGCGCTCTATTTCACCCGTGCCACAGCGCCTTGGGGCGAGGGGCCGCTCTACCATCATGTCGGCCTCTACGCCTATCGCCGCGAAGCACTCGAGCGTTTCGTCGCGCTCAAGCCGTCGCCGCTCGAACGGCGCGAGCGGCTGGAACAGTTGCGGGCGCTGGAAGCCGGCATGCGCATCGACGCCGAGATCGTCCAGTCGCTGCCGCTCGGCGTCGACACGCCTGAAGACCTCGAACGCGCCAGAACAATCCTTTCAACCTGAGATATCGGCATGCCTGAAAAGACCAACAGAATATCCTTCCAGGGCGAACCGGGCGCCAATTCCGACACCGCCAGCCGCAACATGTTCCCTTCGATGGAGCCGTTGCCCTGCCCGACCTTCGAGGATGCCTTCAACGCGGTCGAGACCAACAAGGCCGACCTCGCCATGATCCCGATCGAGAACACCATTGCCGGGCGCGTCGCCGATATCCATCATCTCCTGCCGGAATCGAAGCTGCACATCGTCGGCGAATATTTCCTGCCGATCCATTTCCAGCTGATGGTGCTGCCAGGCGTCAAGCGCGACGAGATCAAGACGGTGCACAGCCACATCCATGCGCTTGGCCAGTGCCGCAAATACGTTCGCAAGAACGGTTGGAAGGCGATCGTCGCCGGCGACACGGCCGGCGCCGCCAAAATGGTCTCCGAGGTCAAGGACCGCAGCATGGCGGCGCTGTCGCCGGCCCTGGCCGCGACCCTCTACGGGCTCGATATCATCGAGCAAAACGTCGAGGACACCGACTCAAACGTCACCCGCTTTGTCGTCCTGACCAAGAACAAGCAATGGGCCGAGCGTCCTTCGCCCGACGTCAAGATGATGACGACCTTCATCTTCCGCGTCCGCAACGTGCCGGCCGCGCTCTACAAGGCCATGGGCGGCTTCGCCACCAACGGCATCAACATGACCAAGCTGGAGAGCTACCAGCTGGGCGCTTTCACGGCGACGCTGTTTTACGCCGACATCGAGGGCCACCCCGACGACCCGCTGGTCAAGCTGGCGCTGGACGAGCTTCGTTTCTTCTCGCGCGAAGTGCGCATTCTCGGCGTCTATCCGGCCAGCGAGTCGCGTGAGCAGTGGAAGGTTGCGGACTAGATCACCGCGCCCAGCGGCACATAGTCGATCTCCATGAAGGTCTCGACCTCCGGCACCCAGCGGTCGCGCACGAAGGCGACATGGTCTGGATGGTCGTTGTACCTGGTGTAGGCGGCCTGGTCGGCGAACTCCATCGAGAAGCCGAAACGATAGTCGTTCTTGGGGCTGATCTGCCGCAATTGCTCGAAATGCGTGACGCCCCTGATCGCGGTGAGGATCCTCTTGGCGTCGACCAGGAACCGCTTTTCCTCCAGCGAATGCGGCGGATGCTTCAGCGTGAAAACGACGGTGTGACGGATCATGTCCTGCTCCTGCAATGTCTTTAGGTGTTCGCTGCCATCATTCTGAATCGACCCAGGCGCGGATGAGGTGATGCGCAATGGCGCCTTTCGGCGGCGTGATCAGATTGTCCTGGTGCGTCCTTTCCAGCATCCGGCGCACCTCGTCGCGAAAAAACCAGCGGCAGTCCTCAAGCTCGTTGAGGTCGGCCTGGATATCGTCATTGAGCGGCTCGCCGAAGCAGCCGATCATCAGCGAATAGGGGAACGGCCAGGGCTGGCTGGCGTGGTAGACGACGCGGCCAAGCCGGATGCCGGCCTCCTCCAGCGTCTCGCGGCGCACCGCCGCCTCGATCGTCTCGCCCGGCTCGATGAAGCCGGCGAGGGCCGAATACATGCCCGGCGCGAAATGCCGACCGCGTCCGAGCAGGCACTTCTCCCGCGTCGCCGTCAGCATGATCGCCACCGGGTCGGTGCGCGGAAAATGCTCGGTGCCGCAATTCGGGCAATGCCGCTTGTAGCCGCCGGCCCGCATCTGCGATTCCGTGCCGCATTTGCTGCAGAAGCGATGGCTGGCATGCCAGGCGAGCAAAGCCGCCCCTTGCGCCATCGCGCCGGCCGCCGCCTCGTCGATCAGCCCTTGCATGTAGACCGAGCGGTAGTCGATGGCCTTGACTGTTTCCGGAAGCTGTTCGGGTTCGACGCCGGCGGGCACGGCCAGCACCGGTCCTCGTTCGGAAAAGCCGAGCAGGATGCCTTGCGCCAGGGAAACCTTGAAGGGCTCGCTCTCGGTCGCACCGAACCAGGGATCGAGAGCGCCGCCATCGCCGAGCTTCAGATAGAGCCGGCCGCCATGCATCAGAAGCAGCCGCGTCGCCGGATCGGCCAGCGCTTTGTCGACCGAATCGTCGGCGCGGTTCTCGGACTGCCGGTCGATCGTGTTGCCGGCGAAGCCGACGAACTGGCTCGGCTCGCGCAAAGGCGCGTCAAACAGGCGGAAGCTCATGGGGACTCTGGAATATGTTGAGGGATGGACACGGGGAACGCTTATAGCGCCGCCTTGATCGTTTCGGCAAACCGTCGCAAGTCGGAACGCTGATAGGGCTCTCGCAGGCCATGTCCCCACACAGGACCTGGCCAGCCGGGATCGCCTTCCGAACGCGCGATGACATGGATGTGCAACTGGCGCACGATGTTGCCGAGCGCGCCGGTGTTGATCTTGGTGCAGCCGGTCGCTTTCTTCAGCGCCTGCGCCACCATATTGGTCTCGAAGGTCAGCATCGCCTGGTCGAGCGGCGTCATGTCGTGGATTTCCTCCGCGCCGGGGCGCTGCGGCACCAGCAGCAACCAGGGCCAGCGGCGGTCGTTCATCACCCGCAGCTCGCACAGCCCAAGCCACATCAACTGCTCGCTGTCCGCCTCCAGCCGTGCGTCCAGCGTGAATCCGGCCTTCAGGCCCGGCAGCATCGGCGTTTCCCTTGCTTTTCTTGTTTTCCTCAAACGCAGGAACGCTAGAGCGGCGGCAGGGGGGCTGCAAGCGAATCATTGCGCCCCTCACGCTTTGGTGCGCCAATTCCATATTTTTGCGATTTCTGCGGCGCACTTGCATTTCGTCGCGCAATTGCCGATATGGAAAGCGGGAGGTTGGTGGTGGACGATCCACTCGCCAACCGGGTCAGGTCCGGAAGGAAGCAGCCCTAACGAGCCCGGAACGGGTCATTGTTCCAGCCTCCCACCTCATCGGCCCCTCTCGCGACATTGACGACGCATTGCAGCGCGGGCGAGACTATGCGCAGGAATCGGCCGCCTTCGGGCGCGGCCATTTGGAGCTTTACGGGCGTATGAGCGAAGCCGGAAATTCGGGACCAAAAAGCCTGGAGATAGGCAAGGCCGCCGCCTATCGCGTGCTGGCACGCAAGTACCGTCCTTCGAACTTCTCCGAGCTGGTCGGCCAGGAGCCGATGGTGCGCACCCTCACCAACGCCTTTGCCACCGGCCGTATCGCCCAGGCCTGGATGCTGACCGGCGTGCGCGGCGTCGGCAAGACCACGACGGCGCGCATCCTCGCGCGCGCCCTGAACTATAAAACCGCTGATATCGACCAGCCGTCGGTCGACCTTGCCGTCCTCGGCGAACATTGCCAGGCGATCATGGAAGGCCGCCATGTCGACGTCATCGAGATGGACGCCGCCTCGCACACCGGCATCGACGACATCAGGGATATCATCGAGCGCGTGCGCTACGCGCCGGTCTCGGCCCGCTACAAGGTCTACATCATCGACGAAGTGCACATGCTGTCGACGCAGGCCTTCAACGGCCTTCTGAAGACGCTGGAAGAGCCGCCGCCGCACGTCAAATTCATCTTTGCCACCACCGAGATCCGCAAGGTCCCGATCACCGTCCTGTCGCGCTGCCAGCGCTTCGACCTGAGGCGCATCGACGCCGGCGCGCTGGTCGGGCATCTCGCTTCGATCTCGGCCAAGGAAGGCATTTCGGTCGACGACGATGCGCTGGCGATGATCGCGCGCGCCGCCGAGGGCTCGGCTCGTGATTCGCTCTCCATCCTCGACCAGGCGATCGCCCATGGCGCCGGCTCTGTCGGCGCCGATGCCGTTCGGGCGATGCTGGGGCTTGCCGACCGCGCCCGCATCGTCGACCTGTTCGAACATGTGATGAAAGGCGATATCGCGGCAGCCCTTGGCGAATTCCGTGCGCAATACGATACCGGCGCCGATCCGGCCGCCGTGCTGACCGACCTTGCCGAATTCAACCACCTCGTCACCCGGCTGCGTTTCGTGCCGACGGCCATCGAGGATGCCTCGCTATCCGAGGACGAGCGGCAGCGCGGCGCCGATTTCGCCAGGACGCTGTCGGTCAGGGTGCTGTCGCGGACGTGGCAGATGCTGCTCAAGGGCATTCCAGAGGTGCAGTCCTCCAACCGGCCGGTCAGTGCCGCCGAAATGGTGCTGATCCGGCTGGCGCATGCCGCCGACCTGCCGACGCTGGACGAGGCGTTGAGATCGCTTGAAGGCGCCGCGCCGGCGCAGAATGGCGCGCTGCGCCCAAATGGGGCGCCTGCAGGGGGAGGCAACGGCGCCAGCGCGGTGGCGCAGACGCGCATGCCGTCTGGCCCGGGCGGCGCGCAGACCATGCGGCTGGTCGAAGCCTCGCCTGCGCCCGTTCCCTACGTCGCTCCGCCGGAGCCGGTCACGGAGGCGCAATCGGCGCCGCTGAAATCGCTGGCCGACATCATTGCCCTGGCAGACGCGCAGCGCGACATCGCCTTCAAGGTGCTGGTCAAAAGCTGCATCCGGTTTGTACGCATCGAGCCCGGCCGCATCGACGTTGGCCTGACCAGCGATGCGCCCAAGATGCTGCTCAACGACCTGACGACGAAATTGCGCGCCTGGACCGGTCGCAGCTGGCTTGTCTCGCTGTCGAAGGAAGAGGGCGGCCAGACGCTCGCCGAAATGGAATCGGCCAAACGCGAGACGGCTTTTCTCGATGCCAAGAGCGACCCGACAGTGGCCGCCATCCTGGCGCGCTTTCCCGGTGCCAAGATCATCGACGTGCGCATTCCGGACGCGCCGGAAGCCGAAACGGCAGAGGCCGAAGTGCCGGTCGAGCCGCCGGCTGACGACGATGAACCCTGATCCAGCCACGAATCCGCAAAGGACCCGACCATGAAAGATCTTCTCGGCCTGATGGGCAAGGCGAAGGAAATGCAGGCCAAGTTCCAGGCCATGCAGGACGAGATCGCCACGCTGGAAGCGTCCGGCCAGGCCGGCGGCGGCCTGGTCAATGTGACGCTGACCGGAAAATTCGAGATGAAGTCGTTGAAGATCGATCCGTCTCTGTTCAAGGAAGACGATGTCGAGATCCTGGAAGACCTGGTGCTGGCCGCTCACAACGACGCCAAGACCAAGGTCGAGCAGATCATGCAGGAAAAGACCAAGGCGCTGACCGCGGGCCTGCCGATCCCGCCGGGAATGAAACTGCCCTTCTAGCCTTCGGTGCGGCCATGGCCGAAGAGCCGTCCGAAAGACTGATCGAGCAGCGTATCCGCAACAGGATCTACGAGATCCTGGAAATCCTGGCCGATTGTGACGACGGCGTCGATCTCGTCGGCATCAAGGGTTATTTCTATCTGTTCGAGGATTTCCTCCATCGCCCATCGATCGAAGCCGGCACATCCGCGCTTTCGAAGGACGAGCGCGCGATCGTGCTGGAGATCGCCGAATTCCTCGAGGCGGCAAGCGAGACAAATCCGGACTTCACCAAGGCTGAGTTCATAGACAGCGACTGGCCGGGAAAGATCGCGCCGACGGCCAGGGAGGCGCGGACGCTGTTCCTCCGGCGCGGCCTGTTTTCGGAGAAGGTCGAGGAGCTTGAGCCTGGCCAGCCGGCCGCGATAGCGGCCGGGCGGTAGATCGCTTCAGGAAAAATCGCGTGGTGCTTTCCCTTGGGGCAATTGCGGCGAAACAAAGAGAGAGCGGTCATCGCTTTTGTGAAATGACGGCTCGATCTATCTGGAAAGCCACGAAATTGTGCCAATTTGGCAACAGTACGTTGTTAATAACGTTTTGGCCATCATTTTGCCCGAAAGTGTCTCATTCTTGCCGCAGCCTGGGGGCGGGCACGAAGTGAGAGGGTTACCTGTTGATTTCCACGCGATGGAAGACGCCGCTGTTGCTCGGCGCCGTCATTTCACCCCTGTTTTTGGCTGCCTGCAGCCAGACCACTTCACACGGCATGTCCGTCGCCAGCCTGACCGACGCCATCACGCCAGGTTTCCTGAGTTCAGGGGCCTACAGCCACACGCCGAAGGACAAGGAATGCCTGGAACGGGCGATGTTCTTCGAGTCCAACCGCTCGAGCCGCGACGGCATGATCGCGGTCGGCACGGTGGTGATGAACCGGCTGCGCGCCGGCAATCATGGCAGCACCATCTGCAAAGTGGTGGGCGAGCCCGGGCAGTTCGCGCCTGGTGTCATGACAAGGCCGATGAATTCACGCGCAATGCCCGATGTCGAGGAAGCCGCCGACGCGGTGCTGAAGGGCGAGCGCAAGTCCAAGCTCAAGAACACCATGTTCTTCCACACAGCCGGCCTCCGCTTCCCCTACAAGAACATGCACTACACCATGGTTGCCGGCGGCAATGCCTTCTACGAGAAGCGCGGCCGCAACTGGCAGCCGCTGCCGGATGAGCCGCAGGTCGCTATTGCCTCGGCGGCGCCCGACAAGTCAGCCGCGCCGGTGACGATGGTCGCGTCCGCCGAGCCGGTGCGTCCAGCCAGGACGGCAACCGTTCGATCCGCTCCCGCCCAGCAGACCTATGTGACCGCCGCCGCCGCGCCGGCCGCGAAATCCGCGCGTGTCTCGCAAGAGCCGACGGTGGTGGCGATGCAGGAGCCGATGGAAGAGCCGGATGCCGCGCGTTTTGGCGGAAGCTTGAACACAAGGGTCATCTCGTCGGTTCAAGACGCGCCGCAAGAGGCGTCGATGGGGTTCCAGTCGACGCCTGAGAACACAGACGCCATTGGCGCGATGATTGTCAGCCAGGGCCGGCCGCTCGAGACCAACTGATCTGCGCCCCGCGGTCCGCCAAGGCCCAATATGGCGGTCATGCGGATGCAGATGTTCCAAAGCGCTCTGAAAAATCCTGGAGCGGTTCACCGTTTCGCGGAAACGGTGAACCGCTCCAGCTTTTCGTTTTGACGCAATTCCGGACGGAAAACCGCTTCGCACTTTTCCTGGAATTGCTCTAGATCAGAGCGATGTCGAAGCGAATCGCCGGTCCCGAGATCGAACGTCTGATCCAGCTCCTGGCCAAGGTGCCGGGGCTGGGACCCCGTTCGGCCAGGCGTGCCGCCCTTCATCTGATCAAGAAGAAAGAGCAGCTTTTGTCGCCCCTTGCCGCCGCCATGGCCGAGGCGGCCGACAAGGTGCGCATCTGCTCGACCTGCGGCAATGTCGATACATCGGACCCTTGCATGATCTGCACCGATCCGCGCCGTGATGCCGGCACCATCATCGTCGTCGAGGACGTCTCCGACCTGTGGGCGCTGGAGCGCGCGGCGGCGATGAATGTGCGCTACCACGTGCTCGGCGGCACGCTGTCGCCGCTCGACGGCATCGGCCCCGAGCAGCTCAACATGCGCTCGCTGGTTGATCGCGTCGCCGTCAATGCGACGGTCGAGGGCCAGACGACCGCGCATTACCTCACCGACCAGTTGTCCGGCTTCGACATCAAGGTGACGCGCCTTGCGCATGGCGTGCCGGTCGGCGGCGAACTCGACTATCTCGACGAGGGCACGCTGGCCGCGGCGCTGCGTTCGCGGACGGCGTTTTGACAAAGTTGCGGCAGAGGATGCGGAGCATGATTTTTGCGTGTCCACCAAGGCTGGTGCCAAGCACCCCCCTCGGCAGGACAGAGGGGGGTGCGAAGGAACGCAAACCTCTCAGATTGGCTCTGTTTTCCTTTTTTGCAGTTCTTCTCTCGGTCTTTTCCACCCCCGCCTCCGCCGCAAAGATCGACGACCAGTTCCGCGCCTGGCTGCAGAACGACCTCTGGCCGCAGGCCAAGGCGAAAGGCATTTCCAAAACCACCTTTGATGCCGCCTTCGACGGCATCAAGCCCAATCTGAAGCTGCCGGACCTGGTCAAGCCGGGCGAGAAGGCGGCCACGCCCCAGAAGCAGCACCAGGCCGAATTCGGCTCACCCGGCGCCTATTTCGCCGAGAAGACGGTTCGCGCGGTGACGGCGGGCGCGCGCGCGCGCGAAGCCGCCAATGCCAGGACACTTTCGGCCATCGAAAAGCGCTATGGCGTGCCGGGCGAAGTGCTGCTGGCGATCTGGGGCCGCGAGACCGGATTCGGCGCGGCGAAGATGCCTTATGACGCCTTCGAAGTGCTGGGCACCAAGGCATTCATGTCGACCAGGAAGGACTTCTTCCGCACCGAACTGCTTGCCGCACTCGAGATCGTCGAGCGCGGGCTGGCTCCGGTCGGCGCGATGAAATCGTCCTGGGCCGGCGCGCTCGGCCAGCCGCAATTCATGCCGACCTCGTTCCTGAAACATGCCGTCGATTTCGACGGCGACGGCCGCGTCGACATCTGGAACTCGACGCCCGACGTGTTGGCCTCGATCGCCAATTATCTCGTCCACTATGGCTGGGTAAAGGGTCGTGGCTGGGGATTCGAGGTGACGGTGCCGGAAAGCGTTTCCTGTTCGCTGGAAGGCCCGGACCAGGGCAAGAAAATCTCGCAATGGGCTGATATGGGCATCAAGCGCGTCGGCGGCAAACCGTTTCCAGTGAGTGAGCTGAAGGCCGAAGGCTTTCTGCTGATGCCGGCAGGGCGCAGCGGCCCGGCCTTTGTCGCCACGCCCAATTTCTACGTGCTGAAGCAATACAACACCAGCGACCTGTACGCGCTGTTCATCGGCCATGGCGCCGATCGCATCGCCCATGGCGATCAGAACTTCGCCGGCAGCTGGGGCGCGATCGGCGGGCTGCACCGTTCGGACATCGCCGCCCTGCAGCGGGCGCTGGAGGCCAAGGGCTATGATGTCGGCAGCGCCGATGGCCTGCCCGGCTTCAAGACCCGCCGCTCGATCGGCATATGGCAAGCCAAGAACGGCCGCGCCGCCACCTGCTTTCCTGACGCCGATCTGGTCGCAGTGCTGAAATAGCTCCGAAATTAGCAGATTTTTCTCGATCGGCAGCCTCGATTGGCTGGCCTATGCGTCGACACCCCACCGGCCTTTCTGGCCCAATGAGCCGTCGTATAAATGCTCGTTGCCCGCCACGGGGCCGCCGGGTATGGTGTTGACCAACTGGACAAAAACCACGACGGTAAGTGGGCAGAGGGGCCGTCTCCAGGCCCCGAAAAAATTCCGCAACCCTGAGCCGGGAACTCAGGTCAACAAACAACAAAACAGGGAACAATCACAATGATGATGGAAAAGTTTGCTCTACGCTCTCGCTTCCTGCTCGCGGGTGCCGCCATGTCGGCGCTGCTTCTGGCCGGCGCGCCCGCCGGTGCGGTCACGCCCGCCGACACGCTGGTCGAAGGTTTCGCGATCGACGACATCATCTCCATGGATCCGGGCGAGGCGTTCGAGCTGTCGACCGCCGAGGTCACCGGCAACACCTATGATCTGCTTGTCCGTCTCGACCTCAGCGACACCTCCAAGGTCAAGGGCGACCTTGCCGAAAGCTGGACCGTCTCCGATGACGGCCTGACCTACACGTTCAAGCTCAAGCCCGGCCTGAAATTCGCTTCCGGCAATCCGATCACGGCGTCCGATGTCGCCTGGTCGTTCGAGCGCGTCATCAAGCTCGACAAGAGCCCGGCCTTCATCATCGGCCAGTTTGGCATCAGCGGTGACAACGTCACCGAAAAGGCCAAGGCTGTCGACGACGGCACCTTCCAGTTCACCGTCGACAAGGCCTATGCGCCGAGCTTCGTGCTGAACTGCCTGTCGGCAACGGTGGCTTCGGTGGTCGACGCCAAGCTGGTCAAGGAGCATGTCGCTTCGGTCACGCCGAGCGCCGACTACAAATGGGACAATGACTTCGGCAATGCCTGGCTGAAGACCGGCTATGCCGGCTCCGGCGTCTTCAAGCTGCGCGAATGGCGGGCCAACGAAGCCGTCGTTCTCGAGCGCAACGACAATTACTACGGCGAAAAAGCCAAGCTTGCCCGCGTCATTTATCGCAACATGAAGGAAAGCTCGGGCCAGCGCCTGGCGCTCGAGGCTGGCGACATCGACGTTGCCCGCAATCTCGAACCGAACGACCTCGACGCCATCGCCAAGAACGCCGACCTCACCACCACCAGCGCGCCCAAGGGCACGGTCTATTACATCAGCCTCAACCAGAAGAACGCGAACCTCGCCAAGCCGGAGGTGCGCCAGGCGTTCAAGTATCTGGTCGACTATGATGCCTTGAGCTCCACCATCCTCAAGGGCATCGGCGAAATCCATCAGACCTTCCTGCCCAAGGGCGTGCTCGGCGAATTGGATGAGAATCCGTTCAAGCTCGATGTCGCCAAGGCCAAGGAATTGCTGGCCAAGGCCGGTCTGCCCGACGGCTTCAGCGTAACCATGGACGTACGCACCGGCCAGCCGACGACCGGGATGGCGGAATCGATCCAGCAGACGCTCGGACAGGCCGGCATCAAGCTCGAGATCATCCCGGGCGACGGCAAGCAGACGCTCACCAAATACCGCGCCCGCAACCACGACATCTATATCGGCCAATGGGGCCAGGATTATTTCGACCCGAACTCCAACGCCCAGACCTTTGCCTCGAACCCGGACAATTCGGATGGGGCCAAGACCAAGACGCTGGCCTGGCGCAACGCCTGGGACATTCCGGACCTGACCAAGCAGACGGAAGCGGCACTGCTCGAGAAGGATGCCGGCAAGCGCGCCGACATGTACAAGGATCTCGAGAAGAAAATCCTCGACACCAGCCCCTTCGTCGTCATCCACCAGCAGCTGGAAGTGGCCGGCCTGCGCAAGAACCTCAAGGGCTTTGCGCTCGGCCCGAGCTTCGACACCAACTTCGTCGGACCGGTGTCCAAGGAATAGTGCTCGCGGACACGCCGCATGAGCGCGGTTGAAAAAGAAGTGGCGGCGGGGCGCGGCAGCGCCCGCGCCGTCGCTGTTGCATCATCGCTTGGCCGTTTCCTGGTCATTGCGATCACGACCTATCTTGGTCTGCTCGCGGTCACCTTCTTCATCGGCCGCGTCATTCCAATCGACCCGGTGCTGGCGGTGCTCGGCGACCGGGCGCCGGCCAATGTGGTTGAGCGCACGCGCCGCGAGATGGGCCTCGATTTGCCGTTGATCGAGCAGTTCTACATCTATGTGAAGAATGCGCTGAACGGCAATTTCGGCGTCTCCGTGCTGACCACCAATCCGGTCATGACCGACATTCGCCGGGCGCTTCCGGCCACGACGGAACTGGCGACCCTCGGAACGCTGATCGGCGCGTTGTTCGGCGTGCCGCTCGGTGTGCTGGCCGCGGTCAGGCGCGGCAGCCTCATCGACCAGATCGTGCGCGTCATCGGCCTGATCGGTTATTCCGTGCCGATCTTCTGGCTGGGGCTGCTTGGGCTGGTGCTGTTTTACGCCAAGCTGCAATGGGTTGCCTTCCCGGCGAGGCTCGACGTCGTCTACGAATACACCTTTACGCCGATCACCGGCTTCTATCTCCTCGACTCTGCGATGCAGGGGCAGTGGGACGTTTTTTACGACGCCTTCCGCCACATCATCCTGCCGGCCTCGCTGCTCGGCTATTTCTCGCTCGCCTATATCAGCCGCATGACGCGCTCGTTCATGCTCAACGAATTGTCGCAGGAATATATCGTCGCGGCGCGCGCCAAGGGCCTGTCGGAAACCCGCATCATCTGGGGCCACGCGCTGCGCAACGCAGCGGTGCCGATGGTGACGGTGATCGCGCTGTCCTATGCCGGACTGCTGGAAGGTTCGGTGCTGACCGAGACCGTCTTCTCATGGCCGGGCATCGGCCTTTACATCACCAATTCGCTGCAGAACGCCGACATGAATGCGGTGCTCGGTGGCACCATCGTCATCGGCTCGGTGTTCATCGCCATCAACCTTCTCTCCGACCTGCTGTATCGGGTGCTCGATCCGAGGACGAAGTCCGCATGAGCGTCGACACCATCCAGAGCCGTCGCGACTGGCTGCTCAGCGAGCGGCCGGCCTCGCGCATGCAGGCAAGGCTCGGCCGCGCCTATGTGGCGTGGCGGCGCTTTTCCGCCAACCGGTTGGCGTTTCTGGGCCTGCTCATCATCATTGCCCTGCTGGTCGTTGCCGCCCTTGCAGGCGTGCTGGCACCTTATTCGCCAACGTTCGGCGACCTGAAGAACGCGCGCCTGCTGGCGCCGAGCGCCGAGCACTGGTTCGGCACCGACGATCTCGGCCGCGATATCCTGTCGCGCATCCTCTACGGCTCGCGCTGGACGCTTTACGTGGTCATCCTGGTCGCCATCATCGCCGCACCCATCGGCCTTCTGGTCGGCACGGTGGCCGGCTATGCCGGCGGCTGGACCGATGCCATCCTGATGCGCATCACCGACATCTTCCTCGCCTTTCCCAAGCTGATCCTGGCGCTGGCCTTCGTCGCAGCACTTGGCCCCGGCATCGAGAATGCGGTGCTGGCCATCGCCATCACCTCATGGCCGCCCTACGCCCGCATCGCGCGGGCAGAGACGCTGACGGTGCGCAATTCCGACTACATCAAGGCGGTGCAACTGATGGGCGCCTCGCCCTTCCGCATCGTGCTGCGCCATATCATGCCGCTTTGCATTTCGTCCCTGATCGTCAGGGTGACGCTCGACATGGCCGGCATCATCCTGACCGCCGCCGGGCTCGGTTTCCTCGGCCTCGGCGCGCAGCCGCCGCTGCCCGAATGGGGCACGATGATCGCGTCCGGCCGCCGCTTCGTGCTCGACCAGTGGTGGGTGGCCGGTGCGCCGGGCTTCGCCATCCTCATCGTCAGCCTCGGCTTCAACCTGCTTGGCGACGGCCTGCGCGACGCGCTCGATCCGCGGAGTGGCGACCAATGAGCGGCGACCAATGAGCGGAGAAACGAAAACGCTTCTCAACGTAGACGACCTGCGCGTCACCTTCCCGACCCGCACCGGGCTGATCGAGGCGGTGCGCGGCGTTTCCTTTTCGCTCGGCCGCGAACGGCTCGGCATCGTCGGCGAATCCGGCTCGGGAAAATCGCAGACCGGCCGCGCCATCATGGGCCTGACGCCACCGCAGGCGCGGATATCGGCCAACAAGCTCGCCTTCGACGGCATCGATTTGCTCACCGTCTCGCCACGCGAACGCAGGAAGCTGCGCGGCAAGCGCATCGCCATGATCCTGCAGGATCCGAAATATTCGCTCGACCCGGTGATGAGCATCGGTCGCCAGATCGTCGAGACGCTGCGCACCCATGAAAAGGTCGGCAAGGCGGAGGCGCGCGACCGTGCATTGGCCATGCTGGAGGCGGTGCAGATCCGTGATCCCTCTCGCGTCTTCAATTTGCATCCGCATGAAGTTTCGGGCGGCATGGGCCAGCGCGCCATGATCGCCATGATGCTGATCGCCGGTCCGGAAATGATGATCGCCGACGAGCCGACCTCGGCGCTCGACGTCACCGTGCAGCTCGATGTGCTCGGCATCCTCGACCGGCTGGTCAGTGAGCGTGGCATGGGGCTGATCTTCATCTCGCACGATTTGCGCCTGGTCTCGTCCTTCTGCGACCGCGTCATCGTCATGTATGCCGGCAAGGTGGTCGAGCAGCTCAAGGCGTCCGAACTCGGCCAGGCCCAGCATCCCTACACGCGCGGCCTGCTCAATTGCATGCCCAAGATCGGTGCCGACCGCCACCCGCTGCCGGTGCTCGACCGCAAGCCGGAGTGGGCGGCATGACTTCTGCGATTGCCGTCGACAGGCTGGAAGTGATCTTCGACCGTTTTCGCGCACTGAAAGGCGTCAGCCTCGACGTGCAGCCGGGCGAATCCTTCGGCCTGGTCGGCGAATCCGGCTCCGGCAAATCGACGCTGCTGCGGGCCATCGCCGGCCTTGCGCCGGTTGCATCGGGCGGCATCGTCGTCAACGGCAAGACGCTCGGCGCGCGCCGCGACAAGGCCTTCTACCGTGAAGTGCAGATGGTCTTCCAGGATCCGTACGGGTCGCTGCACCCGCGCCAGACCGTCGACCGTCTGCTGCAGGAGCCGCTTGCCATCCATGGCTTTGCCGACGGCGAAAAGCGTATCCAGCGGGCGCTCGACGAAGTCGGCCTCGGCAACGGTTTTCGGTTTCGCTATTCGCACCAGCTCTCCGGCGGCCAGCGCCAGCGCGTGGCGATCGCGCGTGCGCTCATTCTGGAACCGTCGATCCTGCTGCTCGACGAGCCGACCTCGGCGCTCGATGCCTCGGTGCAGGCGGAAGTGCTCAACCTGCTGGAAGAGGTACGCAAGCGCCGCAAGCTGACCTTCCTGATGGTCAGCCACGACCTCGCCATCATCACCCATATGTGCGAGCGGCTGATGGTGATGCAAAGCGGCGAGGCGGTGGAGAATCTGGCGGCGGCAGACCTTGTCGAGCGCCGCGTGACCAAGGACTATACGCGCAATCTGTTGCGGGCCAGCGACGGGTTTGTGAGAACCGCTTGAATTCGTTTTCTCTTTTGCGCCGAACAACCATCTTGGGGAATTCCCATGGAGGAATGGAAGTTTGCGGATCCGCCCAATGTCGCGGTGTTTGTGGATAGGGCAGTCGTTACCCGCGGCGATTGGATTACATACGTCTCACATGACGATGACGACGGCAGTTGGCAATTCCACAACAGCGAAACCGGACCTGTTGACGAAGGCGATATCATGATCGTCAGCTTGCAAAACGTTGTGCAGCGGGACGAAAGCATCCAGGCGTTGGCGGACTTGCCAGAAGGCTGGCACGCTTGGCGCACCTCGAAATCGTCGCCATGGCAACGCGCCAGGTCGCGCCCTGTGCCCTCCAACGACAACGAATGATCAGGCAAAGCCTTAGGCTGAGCCTTGCGCCAGTTCGCCGCTCTCCAGAACGGGTGGCTCTTCCCGGCCCTTCGGCTCCTTGATCCTGAACCACGTCACATAAAGCGCCGGCAGGAACAGCAGCGTGATTGCGGTACCCGCGATGATGCCGCCCATCATCGCATAGGCCATCGGACCCCAGAACACTTCACGCGCGATCGGGATCAGCGCCAGGCTGGCGGCCGCCGCCGTCAGTGCGATCGGCCGCATCCGGTGTTCGGTCGCTTCGATGACCGCCGCCCAGCGGTCCTTGCCCTCTCGAACAAGATCCTCGATCTGCACGATCAGGATGACCGAATTGCGGATCAGGATGCCGATCAGCGCCAGCACGCCCAGGATGGCGACGAAGCCCAGCGGCGCTCCGCTCGGCACCAGGGCCGCCACCACGCCGATCAGGCCGAGCGGCGCCACCGCCACGACCAGGAACAGGCGCTGGAAGCTTTGCAACTGCACCATCAGGATCGTTGCCATGACGAACAGCATCAACGGCACGACGGCGGCGATCGGTCCCTGACTTTTGGCGCTCTCCTCGACCGAGCCGGCGGTGGCGATCGAATAGCCCGGCGGCAGCTTGGCGGTGAAGGCATCGACCGATGGCTTCAGTTCGTTGACGACCGTGGCCGGCAGCACGTCGCCGACCAGCCCGGCGCGCACGGTGATGGTCGGGATGCGATCGCGTCGCCACACCGTCGGTTGCTCCAGATCGTAGCGGAAGTTGGCGACCGCCGCGAGCGGGATCGCCTCGCCGGTGCTGGTCGGCAACTGCATGTTCTGCAACGTCTCGATCGAGCCGCGTTCGGCCCCGCGGGAGCGGGCCACGACATTGATCAGGTAGGTCGCGTCGCGCACCTGCGTGATGGTGGCGCCGCCGACCGTACTGTTCAGCGCGCTGGCGATGTCGGAGGAGGTGATGCCGAGCTGGCGTGCCTTGTCCTGCAGCACGTCGACCCTCAGCACCCGCTGCGGCTCGTTCCAGTCGAAGGTCGGCGCAGCGAGCTTTGGATTGGCGGAGATGACACCGGCGAATTGCTGCGCCAGTTCGCGCACCGTCTGGATGTCGGGACCGCCGACGCGGTATTGCACGGGGCGGCCGACCGGCGGTCCGAGTTCGAGCGGCTTGACGAAGGCGTCGGTGCCGACGAACTCCTCGCGCAGCAGCTTTTCCAGCGCCGGCTTGACCCGGTTGCGGGCCTCGATGCTCTTGGTGACGATGACGGTCTGGCCGAAATAGGGGTTGGCCGGCTGCACGTCATAGGCGAGCACGAAACGCACCGCGCCCTGGCCGATATAGGACGAGAAATGGTCGATGTCGGGATTGCCGACCAGCGCCCGCTGCTCGAACCGCTCCATCTGGTCGCGCGTGTCGGCGATCGAAGAATTCTGCGGCAGGTTCCAGTCGACGATCAGCTCCGGCCGGTCCGATGGCGGGAAGAACTGCTGCTGCACCAGGCCGAAGCCGGCGATCGAGCCGGCAAACAACGACACGGTGGCGATGATGGTCAGCCAGTGATGGCGCA
>NZ_RZPB01000450.1:0-5096 GCF_003998535.1 Mesorhizobium sp. M7A.F.Ca.AU.002.02.1.1
GTTCGGGCAAGTCGACACTGCTCAATCTGGTCGCCGGCTTCGAGACCCCACGGTCGGGCCGCGTGCTGGTCGGCGGTGTCGATGTCAGCGCCGAGCCGGCCTCGGCGCGGCCGGTGTCGATGGTGTTCCAGGAGAACAATCTCTTCGCGCATCTTTCCGTCGAGCAGAATGTCGGGCTCGGCCGCTCGCCATCCCTGCGGCTGACCGAGGCGGACCGCGCTGCGGTCGCCGAGGCGCTTGCGCGCACCGGTCTTGCGGGCAAGGAGAAACGCCTGCCGCGCGAGCTCTCCGGGGGCGAACGCCAGCGCGTCGCCCTGGCCCGCGTGCTGGTGCGCGACCGACCGGTGTTGCTGCTCGACGAGCCCTTCGCTTCGCTCGGACCGGCTTTACGCGACGAGATGCTGGATCTGGTTGCCGCCGTTCATGCCGAACGCGCCATGACAGTGCTGTTCGTCACCCACCAGCCGGAGGATGCACGCCGCATCGGCGAGCATATGGTGTTTGTCGACAATGGGTTGGTCGCCGCCACCGGCAAGGCTGATGATTTCTTCGCCGGGGCTGGTCCGGAGGCGTTCCGGCGCTATATCGGCGCGGGTGCCGGATATTCCACATCACGCGATGTTGCCCGGAAGCGGACATAATTTACGGTCAAACCGGCTCCAGGCGATGTGGCGTTTGCTTGCCATGACCGGGGGAGTGTGGCTAGGTCCGCCCTACCGGTCCGGCACAGGCCGTGATTTGCCTGCAGTATCCGGCGCCCGCCCCTGGGATGGGCCGCGGATACTGCAGCAGTTTGAGATATGGCACGTGAACATTCTGAAGATCGTCCCCGATTTTCAATGTCATGTGCCGGGACCCGAAAGGAAGCCGTTCTGGCGATCGGCGCTAACACATTGGGAATGAAACCGCTGGCGCGCTTTCTCGCGCTGGCCGGCTTTGCCGTGGCGTTGGCAAGCTGCCAGATGTTCACGCCGCCGGAGGTTCAGGAATCCGGCTTCCAGCCTTCCGACAAGCCGATCACGGTGGACAATGTCGGCGCCAACAACAAGCTCGCCGAATTGGCCAGGGCGCAGCATCCGCGCATCCTGGCGACCTATGGCGGCGAATATTCCGATCCCAAGCTCGAGCGCATGGTCGCCAAGGTGGTCGGTAGTTTGACGGTGGTGTCCGCCAACCCGACACAGACCTATCGCATCACCATTTTGAATTCGCCCAATGTCAATGCCTTCGCGCTGCCGGGCGGCTATCTCTACATCACGCGCGGCCTCCTGGCGCTGGCCAATGATTCGGCCGAGCTTGCAGCTGTCATCGCGCATGAGATGGGCCACGTCACCGCCAATCACGGCTTGCAGCGCCAGCAACTCGAGGCAGAGGAAGGCCTGGCGACCAAGGTGGTTTCCGATGTGCTCGGCGACAGCCCGACCGCCAAGGCGGCGTTGATCCGCGGCAAGCTGAGGCTCGCGCAATTCTCGCGCAACCAGGAGCTGGAAGCCGACGCCATCGGCATCAAGTCGATCGGCGAGGCCGGCTACGATCCTTTCGCCGCCGGCCGCTTCCTGCAATCAATGTCGGCCTACACCGATTTCCGCTCGATCAGCGGCGCCACCGACGCCAGCCTCGATTTCCTGGCCACGCACCCCAATACGCCGCAGCGCATCGATCTGGCGCAGCGCCATGCCCGCCAGTTCGGCGCGCCGGGCGTCGGCACGCGCGACCGCGATTCCTTCCTCGCCGGCATAGACGGCCTGCTCTATGGCGACACGCCGGAAGAAGGCTATGTACGCGGCGAAACCTTCCTGCATCCGGGCCTTGGCGTTTCGTTCACGGTACCGGACGGCTTCATCATCGACAATTCGGCGGCAGCGGTGACGGCCACCGGCCCCGGCGACATAGCGATCCGTTTCGATGGCGTGTCGATCGACAAGAACCGGGCGCTGACGGACTATATCCGCAGCGGCTGGGTGGCTGGTCTCGTCGACAGCAGCGTCAGGCAGGAAACCATCAACGGCAACGAGGCAGCGACCGCGCATGCCGGCGCCGAAGGCTGGCAGTTCGACATTGCGGTGATCCGCGCCGGCGGCCAGGTCTACCGGCTGCTGACCGCGGCCCCTTCGGCCAGCACGTCGCTGGACACAATCGCCCGCTCGGTCAGCGGCTCGTTCCGGATCTTGAGTGCCGCCGAAAAGGCGGCGCTGAAGCCGCTGCGCATCCGCGTCGTCACTGTCCAGCCTGGGCAGACGATGGGTTCGCTTTCGGCGCAGATGGTCGGCGTCGACCGTAAGCTCGACCTGTTCCGCGTCCTCAACGCGCTGTCGCCTGGTGCCGCGGTTTCGGCCGGCGACAAGGTCAAGATCGTCACGGACAAGTAGGCACCTGCGGACGCCTGCCGCCGTTCAGGCGGCAGTCGCCATGAACTCCGGATTCTGCTTCACCAACGCGACCTTCAGCTTTTCCATGGCGCGGGCCTCGATCTGGCGGACGCGTTCCTTGGAGATGCCGAGGGTTTCGCCGAGCGCTTCCAGCGTCGCGCCCTCGTCGTTAAGCCGGCGTTCCTCGATGATCCTCAACTCCCGTGCGTTGAGCGCGCGAAGCGCCTCCCTCAGCCAGAGCGAGCGGCGCGCGACATCGATCTTGTCGCCGACGATCTCGTCGGGCAGCGGATCGTCCGAGACCAGGAATTCCATGCGCTCGGTCGAACCCGCATCGTCGGCAACCGGCATGTTGAGTGAGGAGTCGGGAGCCGACAGCCGCGAATCCATCATCGCCACGTCGGCTTCGGAGACGCCGAGTGCTTCCGATACTTCGCGATAGAGCGTTGCGTTTGACAGTGGCTCGGCGCCATTCGCCAGCCGCGCGCGCAGGCGTCGCAGGTTGAAGAACAGCGCCTTCTGCGCCGAGCTGGTGCCGCCACGCACGATCGACCAGTTGCGCAGGATATAGTCCTGCATCGAGGCCCGGATCCACCATGTCGCATAGGTCGAGAACCGCACCTCGCGCTCCGGCTCGAAGCGGGCGGCGGCCTCGAGCAGTCCGACATGACCCTCCTGGACCAGGTCGCCGAGCGGCAGGCCGTAATGGCGGAATTTGGAGGCCATGGAAATGACCAGCCGCATATGCGCGACGGTGATGCTGTGCAGCGCGTTCTGGTCGTTGTCCTCTTTCCAGAGCAATGCAAGCCGATGCTCTTCGTCACGCTCGAGGTAGGGAGCCTTCATCGCCGCGCGGACCATGATCCGTCCTGCCGTGTCTTCCATCATGAGGCGCTCCCTGGGTGGTGCGGATGACTTTGCAAACTTGGCTGGCGCCTGGGTTGAAATGGCGGCGTCGTGCCCTAGAACAGCCAGAACTGCCATGCGCGGGAAAGGTTCCGCGACCGTGGCTGCGGGTATGTGTTGCCTGGCGGACTCCGGGGACTACCCGCGATAGCCGTGATGTCGGCTGGAAAGCGCCAGTTTGAGTATCTGATTTCAGAAACTGATTGTTTTTGGAATTCTGTTCCTTATTTTTTCGACTTGCATCTGTCAGTTTCCAGCGCTCACAATATGCCGGTCGGCCGGCCAAGGACGGGATCACAGAAAAATGAAATGGCTCAAGTCGCTCATCATCGCCGGAACGCTGCAGGCCTTGGCTGTCACCGCAGGCCATGCCGGCGCCAATCTCGACCAGATCAAGCAGGCCGGGGTCATCAAGGTCGGCACGGAAGGCACTTATGCGCCATTCACCTATCATGACACTTCGGGCGCACTGGTCGGCTTCGACGTCGAAATCGCCAAGGCGATCGCCGACAAGCTCGGCGTCAAGGTCGAATTCCTCGAAGGCAAGTGGGACGGGCTGATCGCCGGCCTCGACGCCAATCGCTATGACGCCGTCATCAACGAGGTCGGCATCACCGATGCCCGCAAGGCCAAGTACGACTTCTCCGATCCTTACATCGCCTCCAAGGCGGTGCTGATCGTGCGCGGCGACAACACAGACATCAAGACCTTTGCCGATCTCAAGGGCAAGAAGTCGGCGCAGTCGCTGACCTCGAATTTCGGCAAGCTGGCCGAAACGAACGGCGCCGAGCTGGTCGGCACCGATGGCTTCGACCAATCGATCCAGCTGCTTCTGACAGGCCGTGCCGACGCCACGATCAATGACAGCCTGTCGTTCCTCGACTTCAAGAAGCACAAGCCCGACGCCAATGTGAAGATCGCCGCGCAAGAGGAAAACGCCGACTATTCCGGCGTCATCGTGCGCAAGGGCGATCCGGAGCTGGTCGCGGCGATCAACAAGGCGCTGGCCGACATCAAGGCCGACGGCACCTATAAGAAAATCTCCGACACCTATTTCGGCCAGGACGTTTCGAAGTAATCTATGAGGCGGGCCGCTCCGCGGCCCACAGGACATATCGAGCGGCGAGTCGTCTTTGACGGTCCGCCGCTTTTGTCGTGATATGTCGCGCCTCGACGAAAGCCTCGACTTATTTGGAGGGTCTTACGTGCCGCACTGGCTGCAACTGATGCTGGAGTCGCTGCCTTCGCTGTTGTGGGCGGCGCTGATCTTCACCGTGCCGCTGACGCTGTTGTCCTTCGTCCTTGGGCTGACCGTTGGGTTGGGTGCGGCGCTTGCCCGGCTGTTTGGTCCGAAACCGCTGGTCGCGCTGGTGCGCTTCTATGTCTGGATCTTCCGCGGCACGCCGCTGCTGGTGCAGCTGTTCCTTATCTTCTACGGCCTGCCGTCGGTCGGTATCCTGCTCGACGCCTTCACGGCGGCGTTGATCGGCTTCACGCTCAACATCGGCGCCTACACGTCGGAAATCATCCGCGCGGCCATAGGGTCGGTGCCGAAGGGCCAGTGGGAAGCGGCCTATTCGATCGGCATGACCTGGAGCCAGGCGATGCGGCGCACCATCCTGCCGCAAGCCGGCCGGGTCGCGGTGCCGCCGCTTTCCAACACCTTTATCTCATTGGTCAAGGATACGTCGCTGGCCGCCGCCATCACCGTGCCGGAGATGTTCCAGGCGGCGCAGCGCATCGTCGCCACCACCTATGAGCCGCTGATCCTCTATGTCGAGGCGGCGATCCTCTATCTGGCGCTGAGTTCGGTGCTGTCGG
>NZ_RZPB01000451.1:0-5090 GCF_003998535.1 Mesorhizobium sp. M7A.F.Ca.AU.002.02.1.1
CATTCGTTCGCCCCCATGGCACGGTAGGCCCATACCACGGGGTCGCCGCCTCCATAGGTCAGCACAAGGTCGATTTCTTGCAGGGCGCTATGGAGCGGATGGTCCGGTTCGTCGCGCAACTGGGCAAGGGTTGCCGGAGCGTCCACGTCCCAGAATACCACCAGCGCGTCGCTGCGGGCGTGGTCGAGAACGGCGCGCAGCAGCGCCTCGTCCTCGAAACCGACGCCACTCGCCTTGACGACGATGTCGGCGCTGGCGGCACGTGCCGCGACCTGCATCAGCGCGTGCTGGGTCGCTTCATAAACGACGACAGTGCACCAGTCAGGCGCCTCGATGTCGCGATTCTTCTGCCGGTCGTAGACGTCGGGTTCATAGAAGGTGATTTCGTAGCCCAATTGGGAAAGCGCCTTCAGCAACCCGCGATAGTAAGTCGCGGCACCGTTCCAGTAGGACGACAAAAGACTCGATCCGTAGAATGCCATCTTCATGCGGCGGCTTCCTTTGCGGTGGTGTTGTTGATGGTATGTTCGGTCGTGCATGCCGTGAGCACGCGGAACAGCTCGTCAACGCGGTGCTGGCAGGTATGCCGGGAGCGAATGGTCTCGAGGCCCGAAGTCACCAGGGAAGCCGCGAAATCCGCATCGGCCAATACCGCCCGCAAGTGTTGCCGCATCTGAGAGCCGTTCTCCGCAAACAGGAAGTCGACGCCGGGCCTGAACAACTGCTCGACATCGGACCAGGGTGCTGAAATCAGCGGAATGCCGCAGGCGAGCGCCTCGAACATCCGGATCGTCGGAATTCCAGGCAATCCCTCACGATAGGGGCGCCGTGGGATGTGAACGGTGACACGATGCGCGGCGAACGCCTTCGGCACATCGGCATTGGCGATCCACCCATCATAGCGCAGTCCGGCGGCGGCCAGGTCCGCAAGTGCGGGCTTGGGATAGCGTACGCCGTGAACAGTGGCCTCGAGACCGAGATCGTGTACTGGCTCGATCAGAAATTCCTTGAGTTCGGCAGTCCGCTCATCGTCGCCCCAGTTTCCAATCCAGACCAGATCGGACATGGGATGGATCTCTGGGTGCGGCTTGAACAGGCGATCGTCCGCGGCTTCATGCCAGGTGAAGACGCGCTTGCCCCAGCCGGCGCGCAGATAGCTCTCGCGCAAGGTCTCGCCAAAGGCGAGGACGCCGTCATAGTGCTCCAACCGTAGCGCCGAGATTGCCTCGGTCGCCGATACGGCCCGGTGATGGGTGTCATGAAACAGAAGGATGAAGTTGCCGCCAGCGGCCCGGGCACGGCCGATGCGTGCGACAAGCTCCGGATCCGTCCACTCATGAACGATCACAACGTCGGCCTCGGCGATCCAGGCCTCGTGATCGAACCCGGCATTGTAGGTCACCGGCATCAACTCTGGGAAATCCTTGCGGAAGCGTTCGATGGCGAAGGATCCCTTCTCGGCCAACAGGTTCGAACGGCTCCAGCCGTCGGACGGCTCCAGCGCGACTGCCTGGTGCTGGCGCGCGATCAGATCCCGCATGATACCGCGCAGGAAATGGGCATTGCCGTGGTTCCAGTCGGATAGGACCGAGTGGGTGTAGAACAAAAAGCGCATGGTCAACGCCCCGCCATAGCCAGGGCCGCCTTGTCGTAGACGCCTCGCATGGCTGCCGCTTGCCTGGCCAGTGTAAACCGGCGGCTCCGTCGCATCGCTGCCTGGCCGAGCTCTCGCCTGAGTTCGGCATCGCTGGAAAGACGATTGAGGCCGGCAGCGAGGTCGTGCGGATTGCGCGCGTCAAAGAACATCGCAGCCCCGTCCCATAGTTCGCGATAGGTTGCGATGTCGGAAAGCACCAGGGGCGTCGCCGACATGGCAGCTTCCAGCGCGGCCAGACCGAATGGCTCATAGATCGACGGCGACACGAAAATGCCGGCGCGCGCCATCAAGGAGCGCACCTCGTGAGACGGCAGTGCTCCCAGAGGAACAGCATAGCTGAAGCTGGTACGCCCGCCGTTCGGACCGTGCATCGAACCGGCGGCAAAGACGGGCCATCGCGTCAGCGACGCGGCCTGGTCGATCACCGCCGCATTCTTCCCCTCGTCCCACCAGCGGGCAGCGGCGAAGACGAGCGGTTGGCGCTTTTCGGCCTTCGGCACCGGACTGGCACTATTTCCCACCACACTCAGACGCGCGATCGGGCCGTAGCAGGTCTCAAGCATGTCGGCGTGGCTGCGGCTCGGCACGATGACTGCGTCGGCCCGATTGAAGCCACGCCTGTTGCGCTCCTTCTGCCAGGCCCACGCGCCATCCACTGCCTGTTTCCTGACGGCGTGGAACCATGTCGTCACGCAGGAATGGGAGACCGCCACGGCTGGGCACGGCGCATCGAATCCCGCCGCCTGCGTCGGCGCGTTGAAATGGACTAGGTCGATGGCGTGGTCGCGCATGGGCGCAAGCAATTCTCGCGGTAGCGCATCCAGGTCGCCGCCGTTGTGGGTCATCCAATCCGGCGGCGTGTTCAACCAGATCAGCGTGGTGAAAGCCTCTGCCTCCGCAGCCTGCTGCCTCGTCGGCTGGGGACCGAGCCCGGCAAGCACCACGCTGTCGCCGCCGTTCACAAGTTCCCTTGCCAGATCAAGCGCATAGCGCCATACGCCGCCCACGGCATCGACGGTCATCAGGATGCGCCACGAGCGCGGCGTCAGTGTCCGCAACATGTCGCCTCCAGTTCCGCCAGCGGCCGGGGCCGCTTCTCCTGGATGTCACTGAATTTCTGGAAGGATGCGAGATAGTGGTCATGGGCGCGCTCCCAGGCAAGGTCGTCGGGTTCGCCCCAAAGCTCGCGATAGCTGGGCGAACTCGGATACGGATAAAGCGGAACAGGTTCATTGGCCCATACGCCGTGGTCGATCAGGTGGGTTCGCCAGCGCTCGACCAGGGCGGGATCATCCTCGACCACGCCGATCAGATTGGCTTGAACGAATGGAACGTGACGTCTAGCATCGACGAGCAGCGCGGCAAGTTCCTCGGTGCCCAGCCGGCAGCGCTTGGCCAGCATCGCCCGGCCTTCAACCGTCAGGCTTTCGAGCCCTGCTTCAATGGAGACGCAGCCTGCGGCGCCCAGCAATTCCAGCAGCTCGGGCTTCCACAGATCGATGCGGGTCTGCACGCCGAATTTCACATTGCGATCGACCAAGGCTTCCAGCAACGCTTTTTGCGGCAGGAAGATTTCGTCGATGAAGTAGATGTAGCCGACACCTTGGGCAATCAGCCGATCGATCTCCGCGACCACCGCTTCGTGGTTTCGACGGCGATAGGCATCACGGAAATCGATCTTGGCGCAGAAGCTGCAATTGTAGGGACAGCCGCGCGATGCCTCGACTTCCGCGCCGAACCCGACCTGATTGTCATCGAACCTGTGATGGTGGTGCGAATGGGCTGCGATCCAGTCCGCAGGCCATTCGAGGGGTGGATGATCGACAAACGAGCTGGCGTGGACGCCGCCGTTCGAAACCACCCTGGCATCCCGCAGATAAGCGGTTGAGGGCACTGCGCTCCAATCGTCGCGCCGGGCAAGTTGCTCGACGACTTCTTCGCATTCGCCGCGCACGACGATGTCGACGCCGAGCTTGCGCAAGGTTGGCGCCGGCGTGGCCGAGCCGTGCGGGCCGACGGCGACCGTGCGTCCACCGCGCCCGGCGAGAAGGTTGAGGAAATCGGCCGGCACGCGCAATTCCGGCGGTGCGCAGCGCCAGAACAGATAGGTCGGCGCGGTACTGACGACAGTCATTGCCGGGGCGAAATCGGCCACCCGCTCGCAAAGACCGGAATTGTCGAGCTTCTGCAACTGACCATCCAGCATCAGCACCTCATGTCCGGCGGCTTCGAGCAGGGCCTTCGAATAGCCGAGTTCCAGCGGCAGATGTGGTTGGCGGCAGCCGAAATAGATGCTGTCGTCGTAGGTCCAGAATGGGTTTACCAGAGCGATTTTCATGCGACGTACCTCACGGCTTCGGGGTGAGGCTCGAGCCGGTGGCGCTGCAGCCAGTCGGCTAGGTCGCGGACGCCTTCGCGCCATGAAACCTGGGCCATCCAGCCAAGCGCGGTTTTGATCTTGCGGGTGTCGGCGACGAAGAAGGGCTGGTCGCCGGTGCGTTCGCCATCATGGCGGATTGAAAGCTCATGGCCGGTCAGGCCACGGATCTCGCTCAACAGCGTGCGCAGGCTGAGCGCATTTTCCGGGCCGCCGCCAAGATTGAATGCCTGGCCTTTGGTCGTCTCGATGTGGTCGAGTACGGCCCTGTAGGCGGCGACGGCATCGGAAACATGTAGGATATCGCGCACTTGCCTGCCGTCACCGTAAATGGTGATGGGGCGTCCCGTCAGCGCGCTGAGCAGGAAGTGCGCGACCCAGCCCTGGTCCTCGGTTCCGAACTGGCGCGGTCCATAGATGCAGCTCATCCGCAGCACCGCCGTCGGCATGCCGTAGGATTTGGCGTAGTCGAGCACATACTGGTCCGCCGCGCCCTTGGAGCAACCGTAGGGCGTGCAGAAGTCCAGGCCCCGAGCCTCATCGATGCCGTTCGCCTGGATGACGCTGTCGCAAGGCACATAGCGGTCGCCGTCCTCGCGGACCGCGACGTCGGGCAGGCTGCCATAGACCTTGTTGGTGCTGGCGAAGACAACAGGAATACACTCACCGCTCAGTCGCGCCGCCTCCAGTACGTTGAATGTTCCGCGAAGGTTGATGTCGAAATCCTCGCCCGGCTGGACCAGGCTTGTGGTGACGGCGGTTTGCGCGGCCAGATGGAAAATTGCCTTTGAACCCGTCAGAGCCGGCGCCAAGGCGTTGGCGTCCCGCACGTCGATGGTCTCCACCGTGAGGCGACTGGCGTGTTTTTGCGCCAGCCATTCAAGGTTCTGCTGGACGCCCGGACGGCTGAGATTGTCGATCACCAGCACCGGTTCGCCATCCGACAACAGGCTGTCGGCGAGGTTCGATCCTATGAAGCCGCTGCCGCCGACGATGGCGACCGGCGCGTCGCTTCGATTGCGTGTGTTCATGACACCAGCCCGCGTTCTTCGAGCT
>NZ_RZPB01000452.1:0-5086 GCF_003998535.1 Mesorhizobium sp. M7A.F.Ca.AU.002.02.1.1
GGCAAGCGTGCCGCTGGCGCTGGTGTTGCCACCAGCTCCCGCCGAGATCGGCACATTGTCGATGTAGACGGCATTGCCGGCGGCACCCGCGGTATAGCCTGCCGACGCCGCGAAGGTGACCGTGCGCGGTATCGTCTCGAACAAGGTCGTGCCGTCGCCGGTGGTGATGACCATGTCATTGTCGCCTCGCGTGAAGGTCGACACCGGGACATAGTTCGAAATCTTCTTCAAAAGCGCATCGCGCTGGTCGAGCGCATCGGAAACGTCGGTGCCGGAACGGGTTCCGGACATGACGGCCGTGTTGGCATCCTGGAATTGGCCGAGCAGCGAGTTCAGGTCGTCGACGGCGGTGGCAATCTGACCGTCGGTCTGGGTGCGGAAATCCTGGACTGCCTTGGAGCCCTCATTGAGCGAGCGCACGACCTGTTTGGCGGCGTCGATGACGGAGGCGCCGAGGTTCTGATTCGACGGCGAGGTGGCGTAGAGCTGCAGCGCCTGCTGCAGGTTGGCGATCGCAGTCGAGGGCGAGGACGCATTGTCGACGCCATTGACCGCAACACCCAACTGATCCATGCCGTTGTAGAGAGCGTTCTGGCCGCTCCAGGCCGATAGCGCGGCGAGATTCTGGCGAAACAGAAGCTCGTTGGCTGCGCGCTGGATATCGACCGAGCGCGCACCCGGCGCCGTGCTGGTGACGACGGCCTGGCGCCGCGAATAGTCCGGGTTGGAGGCGTCGGCGACATTGCGCGAGACAACGCTGGTCTGTCGCGCGGTGTTCATAAGCGCCGACTGGGCGATACTCAATGCGGTAGACAGTGACATGCGGGTCTTTCGCGGGCGACGCCCGTCTTATCTCTTCAGGTTGACAAGGACGTCCATCAGATCGGAACCGGTCTGGAAGACTTTCGAATTGGCGGTGTAGCTGCGCTGTGCCGCGATCATGTTGGTCAGTTCTTCGGCGATATCGACGTTGGAATTCTCGAGCGCGCCGGAGATGATGGAGCCGAGCTTGCCTTCATTGGCAAAGCCGACACGAACCGCGCCGGACTCGGTGCCCTGCGAATAGACGTTGCCAGGCAGCGCCTTGAGCTGGTCCGGGCTCTGTACGTCGGCCAGCGGGATCTTGTAGAGCGGCTTGGTCGAGCCGTCCTTGTACTGGGCGTAGATGGTGCCGTCCTTGCTGATCTGGACCTTGTCGATGGTGCTCGGTGCGTTGCCGTTGACCTGGGCGTCGGAAACCGTGAAGCCGGTGCCAAGCTGGGTCAGCGCCGACAGATCGAGATTGAGGGTGGCGCCGTTCGGCACGGTAAATGAAACGTTGGTGGGCGTGCCGGTGAGCTTGCCGGTGGTGGTGTCGAAGGTCAGGTTGGCCGAGCCCAGCAAGCCGCCGGCGGTGTAGGGGAACGATGTTCCAGCGGTGGCCTTCGACTGATCGAAGACCGCCACCTGCCAGGTGCCGGCGCCGGTGTTGGTGAAGTAGACGTCGAGCAGCTTCTTGTTGCCGAGATTGTCGTAGGCGACCATGGAGGATTTCGACGTGTATTGCGCGGTCGCAGCGTTGGCGGCGGGCAGGTTGGCGGTCGCGACCGGGGTCGCACCCGCCGGCAGGTTGCCGGCAAAGCTGCCCTCGGTGCTCGGCGTTGCGGTCATGCCCTGGTCGGAGATGACAACCGGGACCAATCCCTCGAAGCCGTTGACCGTCGCTGCCGGTACGCCGTTCTCGTAACTGTAGGCCATCAGCTGGAAGCCGGCCGAGTTGACAAGCCTGCCCTGACCGTCGGGAACGAAAGCGCCGGCTCGGGTCAGATAGGGGGTACCGCTCGGATCCTGAACGACAAAGAAGCCATCGCCGCTGACGGCAAGGTCGGAAACCGAGGTCGTGTACTGAAGCACGCCCGGATCGCTGACCGCCTGACGGATCGTCGTGGTGACGCCGCCGGAATTGTAGGCGCCGCCGGTCGACGGCATGACCAGCGTCGAAAATTCGGCGGAGGACCGCTTGTAACCCGTGGTATCTGAATTGGCGATGTTGTCGGCGACCGTCGACAGGCGGTTTGCCTGCGCGTTCATGCCGGAAACGCCGGTCCGCATCATTCCATAGAGGCTCATCGAAACGTCTCCGCTGTGTCCATGCTGCTGGCTGCGAGGCTACGCATGTTTTCTTGCGCGAGGCTGGCGCGGCGCTGCATCAGAAGACGAGCCGGTAGCCGAGGAAACGCTTGGAATCGATCGGGTCGGTGCCCAGCTTCTCGCGCAGCTTCTTGCGCAGTTTGCTGATGTGGCTTTCCACCACGTTCTCCTCGACCTCTTCGTCGAAGATGCCGTAGATGGCGTTGAAGACCTGGGTCTTGGTGACCCGGCGTCCGCGATTGCTCGCCAGATATTCGAGGATGCGGCGCTCGCGGCGCGGCAGGGGGAGGGGCTGACCGTCGATCTCGGGGTCGCGGCCGTCCATGAAGATGCGCATGGCGCCGATCTCGGTGTAGGCGACGTCTTCCTGGGCGCGGCGGCGGATCGCGGTGATGCGGGCCAGGATCTCACGAATATGGACGGGCTTGCGAATGACGTCATCGACGCCGCTCTCGAACAACCGCAGCGTGTTCTCCAGCGAATGCTGTTCGCTCAGCGCAATCACCGGGGCGCCGGTGCGGTCGCGGATCTGGCGCGGAGAGATGGAACCTTCGCGGCAATCGCCGATGAGGAAGGCCCTGACCGAGCGCAGATCGGTGTCGGCGGCCGAATTCACCCACTCACCGAATTCGCCGGATGCAAAGCCTGCACAGGCGATGCCCTCACGATCGAAAAGTGAATTGTATCCCTCTGTTACGAGCTCGCGCTCGTCAACGATCACAATCATCGGCCCCGCCTTCCGAATCGAATCATTTGCCCCGTGAAGAGAGGCCTATCCGCTGGCGAGAATCCTGAACAACCGTCATTTCTTGTAGCTAGTTTCTTGGGAGTCTGGAATCGTATCGGTTGCATTAGCGTGCAGCCAGATACGCATTCGGCGCCAAGTTTTGGCCAGGCCAGAACAACAATTCGGGGTTGTGTGTTAGGTCTATTAGTAATGGAAAATGCGCTTATGGGTTGCAGAATCCGCGGGCGTTCGCGGTCCATTTTCCAAAGCCGGTGGCGACCATGTTGGCAATGACACGGCAGACATAGATCTTCTGCGCCGGGTCATTGTCGGGGCCGGCATGATAGCGGGCCACGGCCATCGACCAGGTCTCGTGACGGGCATGAAGGCTGGCCAGGAAGCGCGCCGCATAGTCGACATTCTGACGTGGGTCGAGCATGTCCTCGACGCTGCGAAAATGCGATGCGTGGTAGTGGTGGTTGATCTGCATGCAGCCCAGATCGATCAGGGTCTTGCCCTCGCGCCGGGCATTGGCGAAGGCGGCAAGGGCCTCGGGCCGGCTTCTGGGAAAGACTGCTTTTCCCTCTATATTCAAAGCGTTGGGTTGAAGGCTGCCCTTGTTGCCGGTCTCCGTCAGGCCAACGGCATAAAGGATGCCGGCGGGAACGCCATAGCGGTCGGCGGCGCGCAGGATTTCCGGCTCGCAAGGGTTGGTCGTGGCTGCGGCAGCTGTTACCGCGCTAGATAAAGATATCGCCGCCAGCGCGCTCGCGAGAAGGCGAAGTGCCGCGGCCGTAGTCCTGCGCGTCATCGTTGCGGTTCCTTGAGGATTGCTGACCCGGTTGCTGGCCGCCGGCTCCACCATTGCCGCCGCCCGAATTCCCCGGTTGAAAGGATGCTGGATCGCGGCCTGTTGCCGCCGCCAACGGAGCGGTTGCATCCGTCCGGGTTGTAGCGGGAACTGCTACCGAAGGTTGCAGTATCGTGACCTTGTCAACCTCGAAGCCGAGCCCTCGCAGCGACTTGACGATGGCCTCGCTGTCGGCGGACAGCCGACGATAGGCATCGTGTGTTTCAGGCTTCAGCTCAATCGAAAGTTGTTCCCCGGAGAGGCGAAGATTGGCCGTCACCATGCCGAGTTCGGCAGGGTGAAGTTCGATCTTCAACACATGTGTCGGAACGGCAACAGAGCTGGCCAGATGGGTGGTCGTGGGTGAGGCTGAAAGCGCCTTTTGCGGCCCGGCGTCGGCGGCTATGGCGTTGATCACATTGAGGGCCGCCTGGCTGATGGGACCCTGCGGCGGCGCGGGGAAGCTCCGTTCCGACACCACGTCGATGCGCGCGGCGGACAGGGACTGTTTTCCCGCTTCGGGACGCATCGAGGACCGCACATCCTCGATGCTCCTCATCGCATTCGTGGTGGGCTTCGACGGCACGCCGGGCACATCGACAGCCGGCGCGTCCGACAGCTTCTGAGCCGCCGCTGTGACGTCGCGTTTTGGCGCGCTGGAGGCAGCGCTCGGCGACTGACCGTCAAGCGCCGTCAAAGGTCCGTCGACGATCGACGCCTGCTCCGGCTTCGACATGGTTTCGAGTGCTTCGCGTCCGCCCGACGATTTTGAGCGGTAGGTCTTTGGCAGTGCAGCCTGTCCGCCGAGCGCCGGGTCCGACGGATTCTCGCCGGTGGCCGCATTGCCCCCCGCTGCCTTGGCCGCTGTCGAGAAATGCCGCAGGTCATGAAACGCGATCAGCAGCGGCAGGTCGTCCTGAAGCGGCGCGGTATCCGACGCCGTCTGTTCGGCGTCGGCCTTGTGCGCCTTTGCTTCCAAATCGTCCTTGCCGGTTTTCACGCTTGCGCCTTTGGCCGAGGTGGTCCTTCCGGGCTCGGCCGATGCCGGTTCGACCTTGGCGCCATGCCCGGCGAGGCCGGCAGCGAGCTTGCTCCAGCGCCGGTCGCGCGATCCCGCCTCTGTCGACGCCTGCCGTTCCGGGCGGGCATCGTCGCGCAGCATTTTGCCGAAGCCGGCGTCATCGTTTCTGCCGTTCGCGGCAGGCTGCTCCGACGTCGCGCGCGTGGAGGCAAATCCTGGCAAGGCCGAGCCGAGGCTGGTGGTCATTTAGGGGCGGCTCCAAGCATCTGGTCGATCAGGTCGAGCTGTCGACGTGTTCTGGTCATGGCGGCGTCGGTCGGATCGGCGGGCTCTGGACCGGCGGCGGGCGAAGGGGCCG
>NZ_RZPB01000453.1:0-5082 GCF_003998535.1 Mesorhizobium sp. M7A.F.Ca.AU.002.02.1.1
CTCGTCTTCCTTGGCGAGATCGATCACCAGCAAGCGCAGCGGCTCGCCGATCTGGATTGCCGCCAGCCCGATGCCCGGCGCTTCATACATGGTCGCCAGCATGTCGTCGGCTAATTTGCGCAAAGGCGCGTCGACACGCTCTACGGGCTTGGAAACCTGGCGCAGGATGGGGTCGGGAAGGATGATGAGCGGCTTGATCGGCATGGCGTTCCACCTAAGACCTCCAGCGAAACGCGTCAACCGGTTGGCATCAGGCGCGTTCACGTTTTGATCTGTGCTATCGCGGCGAATCGTCTATGCTGTCCACATGAATGATTTGAGCACCATCCTTTCGGAGCCTGTCGCCCGGCTTGGCGCCACAACGATCACGCTCGGCCATGCGCTGGCCTTCGGCGTTTTGCTGTTTCTGGCCCTGTTCGTGGCGCTGGTCATTGTTGTGGCGGTCGGCCAAGGCGCGCGCCGTGGCGGCCGCGGAAGCCGCCGATCATGCCCGCGATGCGGAAGTGCGGATGGCCGGCATTCTGCAAAGCCAGGCCGAAATGCAGGGCCGCATGGGCGCCATTGCGGAAGTGTTCGGCGCACGGCAGGCGGAACTGACGCAATCGATCGGCCAACGCCTCGACGCCATGACCGGCCGGCTCGGCCAGACCATGACCGAGCAGACCAAATCCACGCATGAGAGCCTGGCCAAATTGCAGGAACGGCTGGCGATCATCGACGTCGCGCAAGGCAACATCCAGTCGCTCGCCGGCCAGGTCGTGCAATTGCAGGCGATCCTCTCGAACAAGCAGACGCGCGGCGCGTTCGGCCAGTCGCGCATGGAGGCGATCGTTGCCGACGGCCTGCCGCACGGTGCCTATGAGTTCCAGGCGACGCTGTCGAACGGCAGCCGGCCCGACTGCCTGGTGAAGATGCCGAACGGCGCGCCGTCGCTGGCCATCGATGCAAAATTTCCGCTGGAAGCCTGGAACGCCATCCGCGCCGCCGATGGCGCCGATCTGCAGAAGGCAGCTTCGCAGGCCTTCCGCCGCGACATCGAGATCCATGTCCGCGATATCTCGGAAAAATACCTGATCCAGGGCGAGACGCAGGACACTGCCTTCATGTTCGTGCCGTCGGAATCGGTGTTCGCCGAGATCCACGAGAATTTCGAGGCGATCGTGCACAAGGCGCACCGTGCGCGCGTCGTCATCGTCTCGCCGTCGCTGCTGATGCTGTCGATCCAGGTCATCCAGGCGATCCTCAAGGATGCCCGCATGCGCGAACAGGCGCACCTGATCCAGGGCGAGGTCATCCGGCTGATGGAGGATGTTGCGCGTGTCGATGAGCGGGTGCGCAAGCTGCAGGTGCATTTCGGCCAGTCGGCCAAGGACATCGACGACATACTGGTTTCGACGTCGAAGGTCACCAAGCGCGGCCAGAAGATCGAGGCGCTGGAATTCGGCGCGCAGCCCGACGGCGATGCCGCCGTAGACGCCGCGTCACGGGCTCCCGCCGCCAAGGTCGATACCGGCGCGCGCGTTGCCGATTCGAAAACCGGGCAGCTCAGGCTGAGGGTCGTCGAAGGCGACGATTGAGGCGCGGTGCCGGACCGGCGCTACTGCTCCTCCAACGTGGTCATGCCCTGAAATTCAGGCAGCCAGTGCAGCGCCGAGCGGTGCCATTTCTGCTGTGTCGGGATCAAATCCTGGCGCTGCCGCGCGGTCCCCACGCGAATTCCATAGACCTTCGGACCATCTCCGACAGACGTGGCGTAAAGATGCGAACCGCAGTCGGCGCAAAAGGCCTGGGTGCGCTTGGCGCCGCTCGCCACGATCTTGATGTAGATTTTCGGCGTGCCCTTGGTGATGCGATAGTTGCTTTCCGGCGCCGGAACCGTAAGGCGAAAAGCCGTGCCGGTCAGTTGCTGGCAATCCGTGCAGTGGCAGATCGTGGTCTTTTCCGGATCGACCTCCGCCTCGTAGGTGATGGCGCCACAATGACAGCCGCCGTCTATTCTCATCTTCGTTCCTCCAAAGCCCCTTCAATCTAGCGGCGCAAGGCCGTGAGGCAATGGCACGGTTTTAGTCCAGGGCAGGATCGGATGCGGAATCGATCAGCCTGCGTCGCTGCTCCCAGGTGCCTGACGTCTGCGGCTTGACGAACAGCCGTGTGATCTCCGGCATTTCCTTCTTCAACTGCGCCTCCAGGCGCTCGACGCAAGCTTCGATCTCGGGCGCCGTCAAATGGTCCTCGAACTCGATGCTGAGCCCGGCGACGATCTCTGTCGGCCCCATATGGACGGTCAGGACGCCGTTCGCCCGCTGCACCGCCGGATCCTGCTGGGCGATCGCCAGCACTTTCATCTGCACCTCGGGCGACGCCGGCTCGCCGATCAGCAGGCCCTTGCTTTCGCGGGCCAGGAAGATCGCGGTCGCGCCAAGGATCAGTCCGATGCCGATCGAGGCGGCGCCGTCGAGCTCCGGCATCTCCAGCAGTTCCGCTGCCAATATGCCGGCGAAAGCGACGATCAGGCCGAGAAGTGCCGCACTGTCCTCGAACAGCACGGTGTAGACGCTCGGATCCTTGCTCGACTGCACGGCCTGCAGCCAGCCTTGCCTGCCCTTCTGCCGGCGAAACTCCTTCAGGGCGACCCACCACGAACTGCCTTCGAACAGGAAGGAAAGGCCCAGAACAATATAGTTTACCTTGGCGTTGGCGACCGGCTCCGGCGCCATGATATGGACCACGCCTTCGTAGAACGACACGCCGGCGCCCAGCGCGAAGACGAGGAGCGCGACGATGAAGCTCCAGAAGTAGAGTTCGCGGCCGTGGCCGAGCGGATGCGTGCGATCGGCAGGGCGAGCGGCGCGGTGCATGCCGTAGAGCAGCAGGCCGCCATTGCCGGTATCGACCAGCGAATGGACGCCCTCCGACAGCATCGCCGAACTGCCGGTAAAGGCGGCGGCGGCGAACTTGGTCAGCGCGATGGCGAGATTGCCGGCGAGCGCCGCGTAGATCACCTTTTTTGAGCCGCCGTGCCCGGCCATGGCATTTGCCCCCGTTCAAGGCGCAGTCTAGCGGCCAGGCCGCTAAAGCTCCACAGGCATCACACCGCGCGAATGTCGGGTCGTCCACGGCAGCGGCCATGAGAGATCCGGTCTATGGAAAACGGCGACTACTCGATGATCTCGCTGGTCCACACCTTGAAGCCGGCAAGCGTTCCCGGGCCGAAAATATGGGTCAGCGGCACGTCGGCGGCGTCGCGGCCGGAGGCGATCAGGATGCGGCCGATGCGCGGTGCATTGTTGCGCGGGTCGAAGACATGCCAGCGGCCGCCGAGATAGACTTCCATCCAGGCGCAGAAATCCATGCTTGCCCATGGCTTCGGCATACCGATGTCGCTGATGTAGCCGGTGCAATAGCGCGTTGGGATGTTGAGTGCCCGGCAGAAGGTGACGGCGAGATGCGCGTAGTCGCGGCACACGCCGCTCTGTTCACGATAGGCTTCCGCCGCGGTGCGCGTCGGCCGTGCATTGCCGTAGTTGAAGACGATGTGGCTGTGGACGAAGTCGCAGACCGCCTGCACGCGCGGAATACCCAGCGGCGTGTTGCCGAACAGCCGCCACGCCTCGTCAGCCAGAAGGTCGCTTTCGCAAAAACGGCTGGGCAGCAGGAACAGCAATGTGTCCGCCGGCAGGTCGCGCACCTCGTGCTGCCAGGCCATCAGGTCGCCCATCTCGAAGGTGCCGGGGTCGCGGATCACCGCGTCGGTGCCGAAGGTGAAGCGCCCGGGCGGCGCGACAAGCCGGTTGCACCAATTGCCGAAACTGTCGCGATAGCTTTCGATCGGCACCGGCGGATTGGAGATCAGGAAATCCGGCCGCTCGAGATCGGAGGCCCGCGAATAGTGCACATTCAGCATCGCGATGAGCGGCGTTTCCTGCGGAAAGTCGAAGCTCATCTCGCAGCCGATGTGGATTCGCATTGTCGTCCTGACGGCCTGCCTGACGATCACCCGGCGAAGCTCGGGTCGATGCTGCAGTGCGAAAATGACCATGGCACGGACCGCCATGGTTTACGAGCAAATTAGAGCAATTCCAGGAAAAGTGTGAAGCGGTTTTCCGTCCGGAATTGCGTCAAAACAAAGAGTTAGAGCAATTCACTGTTTCCGCGAAACGGTGAATTGCTCTAGAAACCGGTTGAAAGCGATCCGCTGTCGGCGGCAACAGTCGCTAACCCCTTGCGGTCGGGCGGTTCTCTTGTTTCACTTGGCTTCTCACATCAGGAGGAACGAATCATGGCTAAAGGTGCGATGAAGGCAGGCAAGGAAGCCCGCAAGCCGAAGAAGGACGCCAAGAAGCCCGCTCCGGCTCCGGCGCTGAAGGCGCCGCCGGTCAAGGCGATGAAGCTCAAGGACAAGTAGGTCCGGCGATCCACTTCGCAATAAGATTACGGCCGGCGACACTTGTTGCCGGTCGCTGTTGATCGAGCGCCCGAAATTCTTATATTGGCGTGGCGGGGACGACCTCGCGCTTCCCCAAATCCGGACGGGACGACCCGCCATTGTTTGACTGATCGTCGGACGCCGAAGTCACTTTTCGGTCCGATGCTCTGATGGAGCGTTGTCGATGTCGTGGATTCTTCTCTTTTTCGCTGGCTTGTTCGAGATCGGCTGGGCAATCGGCCTCAAATACACCGATGGCTTCTCGAAGCTGGTGCCGACCGTGCTGACCGTTGCCTCGATGGTCGTCAGCCTCACTCTGCTCGGCCTGGCGCTGAAGGCGCTGCCCGTCGGCACCGCCTATGCGGTGTGGACCGGCATCGGCACCGTCGGTACGGCACTGCTCGGCATCTGGCTGCTCGGCGAACCGGCCACCGCGATCAGGCTGGCCTGCATCGCGCTCATCGTCTGCGGCATCATGGGGCTGAAGTTCGCCGCCTGACGGTAACGCTTAGGTCTCTTGGTTTGCGCATGTCGTCCTCCCAGAGCCGGGACCAGGGCGACATGCATGGGACAAACACGTTCAGGGCCGCTGCGAGGCGACCCTGGTTCTCGAAGCAGATTGCTCCGTAGCCGAGAGCTAGCGGGCGGAGAAGCCC
>NZ_RZPB01000454.1:0-5078 GCF_003998535.1 Mesorhizobium sp. M7A.F.Ca.AU.002.02.1.1
GTATTCGCGCAGCAACCGGTATCCTTCGAATGTCGGGCGGGTGCGCGGCATCAAGGCTTCGTCGTCGCTGATGCCGATCATCTCGGGTGCCGGCAACGGCGACAGCGGGTTGGTCTTGCCTTCCGGTCGCGCTGCTGTGGCCGCGCAGGCGCCGAAAATCGCATCGAACAGTAGCGGCGCCTTGGTGCGTCCGGCAAAATAGAGGTCAAGCCGGTCGAGAGCCAGTTCGTCGAGCTTGCCTTTTCCGGTCCTGGCCAGCGTGAGGCGGAGCGCCGACTCGCCGCTGACACCGCCGATCGGTCCTATGCCAGCCATCGCCATCGCACTGCGGTCCTGAAAAAAGCTGACCGAAGTGACCGCGATCGGCCATAGAGTCATTTCCTGGGCGGTTGAGAAAATGCAGCGCGTTGACAGGCCTGGCTGCAGGCTGGAAACCAGCCGTGTGTTGCGCTTGACGACGTGGCCGGCCAGCATGGTCTGGACCTGCTGGCCGGGTTTCAGCACCGCCATCGCCGTTGCCGGCGCCGGCGTGACCAGATCGGGATAGAGAACGTCGAGCACACTGCGGGAAAATCGCGAGCGCTCGGCATCGACCTTTAGCCGGGTGCGCGCGGCCAGGAAGGCTACGCCATCGAGCAGGCGCTCGACATATGGGTCCGGACACGGCACCGTATCGAGGGAAAGGTTGCGCGCCACCGCCGGATGCATGTCTGCGAATTCCGATGCAAGAGCGCGGATATGGCTCAGTTCCTCCTCGTAATATTCGACGAAGACCCGATCCATCTCAGGCCTCCCCAATTTCGGTCCGCGCCAAACCGTTGTCGAGATTGATCGTGGTGCGCAGGCGCATGCGTTCGGGAGTCGGGGTCATGATCAGAACGGCGTCTATCTCGATCTTCAGGCCGACGGTGTTGTCGCCAAGCGTGACCGTTACCTTTGTTGCGCTTTCCTTCAGGCGGGGCTCGAAGGTCGCGAGCACCATGCGGATCTCACGTGCCAACACCTCGCGATCGAAGTCGCGCGACGAGCGGCCCGAGAAGGAGGGCACGCCGTAATTGACCACGCTGCGGCGGACCTCCGGGAAATCGGCAAGCGAAGGGGGATTGTCCGCAACCTGTTCATTTTCCAGGTCGGAAAGAAGCGGCGTCGCCTCGAAGCGCTCTGTGTTGAAGAGCGCCTCGATGTCACGCCGTACCGCTTCCCTGAGCACGCGCGCCGATACCACCACGCCACGGCTTTCGATTTCGACGCGGTGCTGGGTCTGAACGGCCAACCGATGCAGACGGCGTTTCTGATCCGGTGTCAGTACCACATCGGCGTCGATGGCACGCGTGCTGCCGGCAACGAGTGTGTCGAGACGGTCCGCGCCAAGCTCGTCGAGCAGGACATGGCGCAGCCCGTCTATTTCCGAGGTCAGGCCCGGCAGATCATTGACGAGACGATCCCAAAGCGACGGCTGGACGGCTTCGCTTTTCGCCCGCAAGCTGCCAGTGGTCTGCTGCATGCCCGCGCCGGGTCGCCGAACCTCACTTGCCGACATAGACATCCATTTCGGCTTCATCATTGCCGTCATAGACGAATTTGATCTTCTTGTAGGCGAAGCTGACCTCTTCCTGGATCAGGTCTTCCTCATCCTCGGCCTGCGACATGTCGTATTCCATGATCGAGGCGTCGGTGAGGGTAACGACCAGGTAATCCTTGGTCTCGCCATCGATGGTCCGGCGGGCCGAGAACACCACCTCATCAAGGGCCTTGTTTTCGAACAAAGCCTTTTTCAGATAGGGCGATGATTTGTCGTAGTGCTTGGTGAATTTGATCATCCCCATGGAGACGCGGCCACGGCGTGACAGCGAATTGGGATCATAAGGTGCGACCATCTTGTAGTCGACGCCATGGATTTCAATCTCGTCATCGTGGCCGTCGCGGGTGCTGGGGCCTTTGATATCGGGAACCTTCAGGAAGCCATCAATCTTCGTAGTCGGCATTGTGTTTCTCCACCGCTTTCAAAAAACCAGGTTGTCGTTGCTGCGATCAAGTCTTAACGGACGGTAGTTCCGAGACCAGTCGGAGCGACGCGTTGATGCCCTCCAGCTGGTAATGCGGGCGCAGATAGAAGCGGGCATTATAATAGCCCGGCCGCCCCTCCACGCTGTCCACCTGGACCTCGGCGGCGGCAAGCGGGCGCTTGGCGCGCGCCTTGTCGTCGGCAAAGGCCGGGTTGGCCAGCACGTATCGATTGATCCACTCGGTCAACCAGATCTGCATGTCGGCGCGCTCCTTGAACGAGCCGACCTTGTCGCGCGCGATCGCCTTGAGGTAGTGCGCAAAGCGCGAGACCGGGAACAGGTAGGGCAGGTTGGCGCTCAGCCGCTCGTTCGACTGTGCATCGGGGTCGACCAGCCGCCCCGCCCGCGTTTCGTCGTCCTGCAGCGAGTGTGCTCCGATGAAGGCCGCGAGATCGGTATTCTTCCGGTGCAGGATGGGCATCAAGCCAAGCTTGGCCAGTTCCGCCTCGCGCCGGTCGTCGATGGCGACTTCCGTGGGACATTTCATCGCGATCGAGCCATCATCGGTCGGGAAGCTATGCACCGGCAGGTTGAGCACCGTGCCACCATTCTCCACGCCGCGGATCTGCGTGCCCCAGCCGAAAAACTTGTGACTGCGGTTGATGTTGACGCCCATCGGGAAGGCGGCGTTCATCCAGACATATTTGTTGTGATCGCCCTCCACCTCTTCCTCGAAGGTGAAACCCTTCACCGGAACGGTATCGGTGCCGTAGGGCAGCCGCGCCAGGACGCGGGGCATGGTCAGGCCGATGTAGCGAGCGTCCTCACTCTCGCGCAACGACTGCCACGAGGCATAGGCGGGGGTGGAGACGATCTGCTGCAGGTCTTGCGGGGTCGGCAGTTCCTGCCAGCTGTCCATGCGAAATAGGCGCGGCGAAGCGGCCGCGATAAACGGCGTATGCGCGGAAGCGCAGATGCCGGAGATGTTGCGCAGCAGGCCGACGTCACGTGGGTGATTGGAGAACTCGTAGGCGCCGATCACGCAGCCGATTGGTTCGCCGCCAAGCATCGAATACTCGTCTGTGTAGACTTTCTTGAAGATCGGGCTCTGGTCCCACATCTGACCTTCATAGTCTTCAAGCGTATCGGCCAGCTGCTCTTTGGAGATGTTCATCACCCGGATCTTCAGCTTCTGATCCGTCTCGGTGTTGTTGACGAGATACCACAGCCCTCGCCATGTGCCTTCCATCTCACGCACTTCCGGCGCGTGCAGGATTTCGTTGACCTGTGTCGTCAGCATCTTGTCAATGCCGGCGATCAGCGACTTGATCGATTTGATGGCATTGGAAGAGATGGTCGTGGTGTCGGAACGGGACTGCGCCGCGAGCGCGAGATTGCGCACGAGCTGTTGCAGCTTCTCGCTGTCGTCCTTCTTGACCTTGAAATCTTTTTCGAGGAGTCCGCTGAATTCATCGAGGTTTATGGCTTCGGCCTCCGCGGCGACTGAGGCGGTCTTTTGCTGTTCGGCCATGATCATTCCCCAACCTTGTCGTCGTCGGCCAGCGCCTGGCTGGCAATCTTGCCAAGAAGCGGTTCGTTGTTCAGAAGCTGCGCGATGCGCTTTTCAGCATCGACACGGCCATCCATGAAGCCGAGCAATTCCTCAAGTTGTCGACGCATCTTGAGGATCTCGGCCAGTTGCGGAACTTGCTCGGCAATCTTGTCGGGGGCGAAATCACCCATCTTGGAAAATGTAAGATCGAGCGCCAGTTCCTCGTCACGCTCCTGGCCCTCGGCCTGCGGCAGCGTGTTCTTCACCCGCGCTTTGACGCGGGGGCCGAGCGCCTCCATGAATTTTGGGAAGCGGTTCGCGTCGGTCTCGACAAAGGAGCGGTCCAGCACCGACTTTGACGCTTCCTTGGTTTGCGAAGCACCGGCAAGGTCGGCCATCACGCCCATGACAAACGGCAGTTCGATCGTCGTCGGGCTGCCGTAGGTTTCCACATCGTAGGCGATCTGCACCCGCGGCGCGCGATTTCGTTCGATGACCTTGGCTTTGCTTTCGGCTGGCATGTGTTGTTACCTTTCATCCTTCTGAGCCGTCTTCTTGGCATCGGGAACGCCGGCCAGCAGCCTGAACTCCTTCAGCCCCGAAGGGGCGAGATCTTCCATCAGTTCAACGAAATCCATGTGCACCATCCGACGGACCCGCCGAGCCAGGTGCGGAATTGGGCTCGACGGTTCGGTACGGTCATAGAAGGCGACGACCAGGTCGAGGCATTTCACCACGTCGTCGCGCGAGGAGATCCGGTCGGGGAGTCCCGTGCTCGAGTCCGCATAGCTTGCCATACTTGCCATAGCATCGGCTCCATGACCGTTTCGAGCAGGCGTTGCCAGTTCCGTCGGCACCGCCTGCGTGGCTGCGCCATTCGTCACCGCGCCGGCCGCTGAATTCCGTTCAAGTGTCGTCAGCAAACGCTGCAGGAACCGTTTTAAGTCCGGAACGGGAGTGCCGCTGCCCTCGAGACGAGCGTTGAGCGCAGTCTCGAGCGCATCCAGTGCCGTGATCGTCGCCCGGGCGTCGGCGATGAGCTGGACCATCTCCGCATTGGCCTGATCGATCTGTGCCGCACATGCGGCACGCACCCGATTCAAGAGTTGTCCGTGCGCACTGACCAGCTGCGCTTTTTCCGCCGCATTCAGCCCCGAGGCGGCTTCCTGGAGCATGACGCGATCGTCGAGCGCACCCTTCTCCAGGTCCTTGCCCTGAACCGGGCCGATTGCGCGCGGCGCGAAGAACGTCATTTGCCGCAGATTCGCCAACAACCCGTCCTGACCATTCTGCAGGTCGATCAGCGCGTTGATACGGCGCAAGGCGGCATCGCGCGGCGAAGCGTTGGGCCGCAGAGCCGGATGCATGGTGTCCCAATGCTGATCGAAGGTCTGCGCGATCAGCGTCAGACCTTGCGCCAATCCGGCCAGCCCGTCTTCATTGGCCAGCGCGCGCGTGACGATGACAAGCAGGCGCAAGTCCCTGCCATGCGCGCGCAATTCCTCCGCCTTTGCGAGCAC
>NZ_RZPB01000455.1:0-5067 GCF_003998535.1 Mesorhizobium sp. M7A.F.Ca.AU.002.02.1.1
GCCTGCAGCCGGGCAGCGTGTCGCGCGAACAGGCTGTCCGCCAGGTCAAGAATTATGTCGCGGGACGGCTGGCTTTGGGGGAGCTTGCGACCGCCGGCGCTTAAACCAGCCTCGGCCGGCCTGCCGGGTGGCGGCGGTCGAAGTTCATACCGTGGGATTGGCTGACGGCTTGACCTTGGCCGCCACTATACGGTGCTCTCGACGACGCAGAAATCTCGGAGCATCCGATGAGACTTCACAAAAAGCGCGCGCTGGTTACCGGCGGGTCGGACGGTATCGGCCTGGCGATCGCCGAGGCCTTTTCGCGCGAGGGCGCCGACGTCCTGATCGTCGGCCGTGACACCAAAAAGCTCGACACTGCCGCCAAGCAGCTCGGCGGCACTATCGAGACGCTGTCGGCCGATCTTGCCACCTCGGCCGGCATCGCGGCCGTCGGCGAGCACGTCAAAGAATCCGGCAGGCCGCTCGACATTCTCGTCAACAATGCCGGGGTGGCTTTCCTGGTGCCGTTCGAGACCGTCAGCGAGGCGCAGTTCCAGCAATCCTTCGCGCTCAATGTGACGGCGGTGTTCTTCCTCACCCAGGGTCTGCTGCCGCATCTGGCGGCCGGCGCGTCGGTGATCAACGTCTCGTCCTATTTCGCCAACAAGATGATCCCGAAGCGGCCGTCGAGCCTCTATTCCCTGTCAAAGGGCGCGTTGAACTCGCTGACCAAATCGCTGGCCTTCGAACTCGGCCCGCGCGGCATCCGCGTCAACGCCATCGCGCCGGGCACTGTCGACACCGCCATGCGACGCAAGACCGTCGACAATTTGCCGGCCGAGGCAAAGGCCGAGCTGAAAGCCTATGTCGAGCGCAGCTATCCGCTTGGCAGAATCGGCCGCCCCGACGATCTGGCGGGCATCGCAGTGTACCTCGCTAGCGACGAGGCGGCCTGGACCAGCGGCGGGGTCTTCTCCGTCGACGGTGGTTATACTGCGGGCTGATCCGTCCGGGCGCCACGCCAAGCGCCGACATTTTCTGCGACGCCACTTTCTACAAATCCAAGTACGCCTACCGCCTCCAGGACCTGATCGCGAACCCAGCGATGGGGTGGCTCGTCGTCGTGGCGCGCGTGCCAGTACATCCTGATTTCCGGAACAGCAATGGGAAGCGGTGGTTCAAAGATGACGAGCGGCAGGGTCTCGGCCGCCCAAACCGCGAACTGCCTGGGCACCGCCGACAGGTGGTTTCCATTTGCCACGGCTAATGCGACAGCCTGAAAGTGCGGCAGGGTCAGGCTTACACGGCGCGTTCGCCCGATCTTGCGGAGCGCCTCGTCGGTGGAGCCCGACATCGAGCCGTCGATAGAACGAAGAATATGGGGCAGTTCGCAGAAGAGGTCGATCGGCAGAGTCTTGCCTTCCATGATTCCCGCCTGCCTGATCGCAGCGTTGTCGTGCGCGGCGATGATGGCGAATGGTGAATGGAACAGAGGCGTGCTTGAGACCCAGTCGGAGACCTCCAGCGGACGCTCGAGCGCTACGTCGATTTCATCCTCCTGGAGCAGCCGCGAGACATCGCCGCGCGCGCTATCGAGAAACCTTAGCGACGCGCGCGGCGCGGCGCCAGCGATGCGTGCCGCCAGCGCTGGCATCAGCATCATGGAAAAGAAATCCGCCCCCATGAACGTGAAGGTTCGCTCCAGTTCCGCCGGATCGAACGCCTTGGCCGAATGGAAGACGCGTTCGATCTCGCGAAGCGCCACGCGCAACGGCTCGGCCATGCTCTCGGCGCGCGGTGTCGGCATCATGTCATTGCCCCGTCGCACGAACAGCTGGTCGTTGAGGAGATGTCGCAAGCGATTGAGCGCAGCGCTGACGGCAGGCTGGCTGAGGCCGATCTGCTCGCCGGCACGCGTAACGCTTCTCTCCCGCAGAAGGGCGTCGAACACCTTGATGAGATTGAGGTCGAGCGCGTTCAAATTCATCGCATCAATTCGCCCCATACGATCATTCGATTTCCGTTGTCGGCGTATCCCTGGCTAGATCGTCATCGGCCCAGCAGGCACAGGCAACAGAAGGATCAGACACGCCATGACAATGACCCCCGGCACGATCACAGGCAAGGAACTCTTCTGGTTCAACAACACGCTCGTCGCGATCCACGTCTCGTCGATAGCAGGAGAGGACGGCACCTGCGTCGTCGAGCATCACATGCCCTATGGCGACTCGCCACCGCTGCATGCGCATCGCAGGGAAGACGAAGTGTTTCACATCCTGGAGGGGAGATTGCGCTTTCAGATCGACGGCCACGAACGCATTGCGGACGCCGGCGAAACCGTCATCGCACCGAAAGGCCTGCCGCACACCTACCGGGTCGAATCCCCGGAAGGTGCGCGCACCCTCACCATCACGCGCGGTTCGGATTTTGAGACGATGCTGCGTCAGGCGAGCCGTCCCGCCGAACAGCCCGAACTGCCGCCGCTGATGGAACCAACACCGGAAATCATCGCGGCACTGGTGCAGCTTTGCGCAAAAAACGGCATCGACATTGTCGGTCCGCCGCTGGGGTGAGAGGCCGAAACTGCGCAGTCCTTCCCTTCTCCCCTTTGTGGGAGAAGGAGAGACGCGCCGCGCCTTCAACCGATTTGCATCCTCGCCGCCCGCATTCTCCGCTTGAAGCCGTTTGTGCAACGCGATACGCCGTTGCCGACTTCGACAAGGAGAGACCCGTGACCGCTGCAAAGACCAGAACCGAAACCGACACGTTCGGTCCCATCGAAGTCGCCGCCGACCGGTATTGGGGCGCGCAGGCGCAGCGTTCGCTCGGCAATTTCAAGATCGGCTGGGAAAAGCAGCCGGCGTCGATCGTGCGCGCATTGGGCATCGTCAAGCGGGCGGCGGCCGAAGCCAACATGGAGCTCAAGCGGCTCGATCCGGCGATCGGCAAGACGATTGTCGAGGCAGCGCAAGAGGTCATCGACGGCAAGCTCGATGAGCATTTCCCGCTGGTGGTCTGGCAGACCGGTTCGGGCACCCAGTCCAACATGAACGCCAATGAGGTGATCTCCAACCGGGCGATTGAGATGCTGGGCGGTGTCATGGGCTCCAAGAAGCCGGTGCATCCCAACGATCACGTCAATATGAGCCAATCGTCGAACGACACCTATCCGACAGCCATGCACATCGCCTGCGCCGAACGCATCGTGCACGATCTGTTGCCGGCACTGAAGCACCTGCACAAGGCACTCGCCGCCAAGAGCAGAGAGTTCAATCACATCATCAAGATCGGCCGCACGCACACGCAGGATGCCACCCCCCTTACGCTTGGCCAGGAATTTTCGGGCTATGCCGCGCAGGTCGCTTCGTCGATCAAGCGCATCGAGCTGACGTTGCCCGGCTTGCAGGAACTGGCGCAGGGCGGCACCGCCGTCGGCACCGGCCTCAACGCGCCGGTCGGCTTCGCCGAAAGGGTCGCGGATCGCATCGCCTCCATCACCGGCATCGCCTTCGTCACCGCGCCGAACAAGTTCGAGGCGCTGGCGGCCCATGATTCCATGGTGTTTTCGCACGGCGCCATCAACGCGGCGGCCGCCGCGCTATTCAAGATCGCCAACGACATCCGCTTCCTCGGCTCAGGCCCGCGCTCGGGCCTCGGCGAACTGTCGCTGCCGGAAAACGAACCGGGCTCGTCGATCATGCCGGGCAAGGTCAACCCGACCCAGTGCGAGGCGCTGACGCAGGTCTGCGTACAGGTGTTCGGCAACAATGCGGCGCTCACCTTCGCCGGCAGCCAGGGTCATTTCGAGCTCAATGTCTACAATCCGCTGATGGCCTACAACTTCCTGCAGTCGGTGAAGTTGCTCTGCGACGCCTCGGTCTCCTTCACCGACAATTGCGTCGTCGGCATCGAGGCCCGCGAAGACAACATCAAGGCGGCACTCGACCGCTCGCTGATGCTGGTGACGGCGCTGGCGCCGACCATCGGCTACGACAATGCCGCCAAGATCGCCAAGACCGCGCACAAGAAGGGCACCACTTTGCGCGAGGAAGCGCTCGCCACCGGGCTGGTCAGCGAAGCCGATTACGACCGGCTGGTGCGGCCGGAGGATATGACGCATCCGGGGTAGGCAATTCCAGGAAAAGTGTCTGCGGTTTTCGGTCCGGAATTGCGTCAACCAAAAGCCCGGTATTTCGTGAGGGGAGAATTTACTCCCGTCACGACCTCACCCGAAGCGAATTTTGCGCAGGCCGCCCGATCACGGAAACGTAAGTACTGTGAACAATGTGTCGCCAGTCTGGTGGCTTTGGTGAACAGTCGGTTTGCTCTATCTCCCCGGCATCAACCCATCCCGGAGAGCCACCATGTCCACCAACATTTCAGTCGCCGGTTCCGGCGCATCCAATGCCTCGACCACCATCCTCCTCGGCCGCGTCCTGCTCGCGGTCATCTTCCTGCTTTCAGGTTTCGGCAAGCTCACCGCCATTAGCGGAACAGCGGGCTATTTCGGCAGCCTCGGCCTGCCCTTGCCGACCGTAACGGCCACCGTCGTCGGCCTGATCGAGCTTCTCGGCGGCCTCGCCATCCTCGTCGGCTTCAAGACCCGGATTGTCGCCTGGGTGCTGGCGGTCTTCACGGTCGCTACCGGTTTGGTCGCCCATACCGGTTGGGCCGACCAGATGCAGATGATCCAGTTTCTCAAGAACCTCGCCATTGCGGGCGGCTTCCTCGTGCTGGCTTCCTCGGGCGCCGGTGCCTATTCGATCGACGCCAAGCGCGGCTGAGCCAAGACCCGGCAATAGCCGAACAAGAAAGCGGCGCGGAATTTTCCGCGCCGCTTTTTCGTTGTTGGTGCATGACCGCCGATCTGTCGGCCGGAGTTTCTGATAGGATCGGGGCTATCGGGACGAGGCCGGCCGGCGGCCGACAACGGAGGTGAACATGCCCCGCAACGCGCTGCTCCTGCTCTCCCGGCTGCTGCTCGCCGCCCTGTTCGTGCCTTCCGGTTTCCATGCATTGAGCGACATCGCCGGCACCACAGGCTATTTCGCCGGCCTCGGCCTGCCGCTGCCGACACTTGCTGCC
>NZ_RZPB01000456.1:0-5046 GCF_003998535.1 Mesorhizobium sp. M7A.F.Ca.AU.002.02.1.1
ATCATTGTTTTCGCCGTTGCCCGTGCCTTGGTGGAGGAAGGACTCGGTTCGATGAACCGAGTCCTTCCTCCACCAAGGCACGGGCAACGGCGAAAACAATGATCGCCGAGGCGCAGTCCTTCGCGCAGGAAGTCACCGATATTGCCGCCAAGGAAGCCGCCACCATGACGCCGGTGGCAAATGCCGTTCCCGCAACGGGCGGCGTCGGCGATGCGCTGTTGCCCGAGGATTTCAGGCAGCCCAAGGCCATGGAGAAGCCGGCGAAACCGGCGGATCTCAAGGCGATATCCGGCATCGGGCCCAAGCTGGAAAAGGTTCTCAACGGCCTCGGCATCTGGACGTATGCCCAGATCGCGGCATGGACGCCGCAAGAGGTTGCCTGGGTCGAGGACTATCTGTCGCTCGGCGGCCGCATCGGCCGCGACGATTGGACAGCTCAAGCGGCGGCGCTCGCCGTCAAGAAGTGAATGAAGTGCTCGACGTGGTCTCGACCGCGTCCGGAAAAAGAGATTGCGGGAACTCCGCAGGGGTTTGAGGCGAATGGCAAAGCTCAAGGTCGACGGGAAAGAGATCACTGTACCCGACCACTACACGCTGCTGCAGGCGGCGGAAGACGCTGGCGCGGAAGTGCCGCGCTTCTGCTTCCATGAGCGGCTGTCGATCGCCGGCAATTGCCGCATGTGCCTGATCGAGGTGAAGGGCGGGCCGCCCAAGCCGCAGGCTTCCTGCGCCATGAACGTGCGCGACCTGCGTCCCGGCCCGAATGGCGAGGCGCCGGAAATCTTCACCAACACGCCGATGGTCAAGAAGGCCAGGGAAGGCGTGATGGAGTTCCTGCTGATCAACCATCCGCTGGATTGCCCGATCTGCGACCAGGGCGGCGAATGCGACCTGCAGGACCAGGCGATGGCTTTCGGCGTCGATTCCTCGCGCTATCACGAGAACAAGCGCGCGGTCGAAGACAAATACATCGGACCGCTGGTGAAGACGGTGATGAACCGCTGCATTCACTGCACGCGCTGCGTCCGCTTCACCACCGAAGTCGCCGGCATTTCCGAACTGGGCCTGATCGGCCGTGGCGAGGATGCCGAGATCACCACCTATCTCGAACAGGCGATGACCTCGGAGCTGCAGGGCAATGTCATCGACCTTTGCCCGGTCGGCGCGCTGACCTCGAAGCCATTCGCCTTCCAGGCGCGGCCGTGGGAGCTGACCAAGACCGAATCCATCGACGTGATGGATGCGGTCGGCTCGGCGATCCGCGTCGATAGCCGGGGCCGCGAAGTGATGCGCATCCTGCCGCGCGTCAACGAGGCGGTGAACGAGGAGTGGATCTCCGACAAGACCCGCTTCATCTGGGACGGCCTGCGCACGCAGCGCCTTGACCGCCCCTATGTGCGCAAGGACGGCAGGCTGGTTGCTGCCAGCTGGGCCGAGGCCTTCGCCGCGATCAAGGACGCGGTGTCGAAGACGGCGCCCGAAAAGATCGGCGCTATCGCGGGCGATCTCGCCGCCGTCGAAGAAACCTATGCGCTCAAGCTGCTGATGGCTTCGCTCGGCTCGAAGAATACCGATTGCCGCCAGGATGGCGCCGCACTCGATCCGGCGCTGGGCCGTGCGAGCTATATCTTCAACCCGACCATCGAAGGCATCGAGCAGGCCGATGCGGTGCTGATCATCGGCGCCAACCCACGTTATGAAGCCTCGGTGCTCAATGCGCGCATCCGCAAGCGCTGGCGGACCGGCAATCTGCCGGTCGGCGTCATCGGCGATGTCGGCGATACCCGCTACGATTACGAACAGCTGGGCGCCGGGCCGGATTCGCTTGGGGATTTGGCCAACGGCAATGGCAAGTTCTTCCAGACGCTGAAGAAGGCGACACACCCGCTGATCATCGTGGGACAGGGCGCGCTGGCGCGTGCCGATGGCGCGGCCGTGCTCGGTCAGGCGGCCAAGCTCGCGGCCGCCGTCAACGCTGCTCGCGCAGACTGGAACGGCTTTGCCGTGCTGCACAATGCGGCCGGGCGCGTCGGCGGTCTCGATCTCGGCTTCGTGCCGGGCGAGGGCGGCAGAAACGTTGCCGGCATGCTGGGCGAAATGGAGCTCTTGTTCCTGCTCGGCGCCGACGAGATCGACATGGCCAAGACCGGCGGCGCCTTCGTCGTCTATATCGGCACGCATGGCGACCAGGGCGCGCACCGCGCCAATGTCATCCTGCCGGCGGCCGCCTACACGGAAAAATCGGCCACCTATGTCAACACCGAAGGGCGTGTGCAGCAGACCAACCGCGCCGGCTTCGCGCCGGGCGAGGCGCGCGAGGACTGGGCGATCCTGCGGGCGCTGTCGGATGTGCTGGGCAAGAAACTGCCGTTCGATTCGCTGCCGCAGCTGCGCGCCAAGCTTTATGGCGAATACCCGCATCTGGCCCGTATCGACCAGGTCGCGGCCGGCAATGCCGAGGATATCGCCGAGGTGGCGAAGCTCGGCGGACGGCTGAACAAGGGCACCTTCACCTCGCCGGTGAAGGATTTCTACCTGACCAACCCGATCGCGCGGGCATCGGCCGTGATGGCGGAATGCTCGGCACTGGCCAAGAGCGGCTTCAAGCAGGCGGCGGAATAAGCATGGACACTTTCTTCTCCTTCTACGTGCTGCCGGCGCTGCTGATCCTGTTGAAGTCAGTCGTGCTGATCGTCGTTCTTTTGATCTTCGTCGCCTACATCCTCTACGCCGACCGCAAGATCTGGGCGGCGGTGCAATTGCGCCGTGGCCCGAACGTCGTCGGCCCCTGGGGCACGCTGCAGGCTTTCGCCGATCTGTTGAAGTTCGTCTTCAAGGAGCCGGTCATCCCGTCCGGCGCCAACAAGGGCGTGTTTCTGCTGGCGCCGCTGGTGTCGGCCGTGCTGGCGATCTCGGCCTGGGCGGTCATCCCGGTCAGCCACGGCTGGGCGATCGCCAACGTCAATGTCGGCATCCTCTATGTCTTCGCCATCTCCTCGCTCGAGGTCTACGGCGTGATCATGGGCGGCTGGGCGTCGAACTCGAAATATCCGTTCCTCGGCGCGCTGCGCTCGGCCGCGCAGATGGTGTCCTACGAAGTCTCGATCGGCTTCGTCATCGTCACCGTTCTGCTCACCGCCGGCTCGCTCAACCTCACCGATATCGTGCTGTCGCAGCATGATGGAATTGGTACGCGGCTTGGCCTGCCCAACACCTTCCTCGACTGGAACTGGCTGGCGCTGTTCCCGATGTTCATCATCTTCTTCATCTCGGCGCTGGCCGAGACGAACCGCCCGCCCTTCGATCTGGTCGAAGCCGAATCGGAACTGGTCGCCGGCCACATGGTCGAATATTCGTCGACCCCGTTCCTTTTGTTCTTCCTCGGCGAGTATGTCGCCATCGTGCTGATGTGCGCGCTGGCCACCATCCTGTTCCTCGGCGGCTGGCTGCCTCCGTTCGACTTCGCGCCGTTCACCTGGGTGCCGGGCGTCATCTGGTTCGTGCTGAAAGTCTGCTTCGTGTTCTTCGGCATCTCCATGGTGAAGGCCTTCGTGCCGCGCTACCGCTACGACCAATTGATGCGGCTTGGCTGGAAAGTGTTCCTGCCGATCTCGCTGTTCATGGTGGTCGCCACCGCGGCCTTCCTCAAGATCACGGGGTTTGCGTGATGTCCGCTCTTTCCCAAGCCGCCAAATCGCTGCTGCTGCAGGATTTCGTCAGCGCCTTCTTCCTGTCGATGCGCCAGTTCTTCGCGCCGAAGGAGACGATCAACTATCCGCACGAGAAGGGGCCAACCAGCCCGCGCTTCCGCGGCGAGCATGCGTTGCGCCGTTACCCGAACGGCGAGGAACGCTGCATCGCCTGCAAATTGTGCGAGGCGATCTGCCCCGCGCAGGCCATCACCATCGAGGCCGGCCCGCGCCGCAATGACGGCACGCGCCGCACGGTGCGCTACGACATCGACATGGTGAAGTGCATCTATTGCGGCTTCTGCCAGGAAGCCTGCCCGGTCGACGCCATCGTCGAGGGGCCGAATTTCGAGTTCGCGACGGAGACGCGCGAGGAACTCTACTACGACAAGGACAGACTGTTGGCGAATGGCGACCGGTGGGAGCGCGAGCTGGCGCGCAACATCTCGCTGGACTCGCCCTACCGCTGATATTTGACGCATGGACGGGGCGAGGGGCCTCGTCTAAGGACACAACGAAACTTGCGGCCTGAGGCGGCAAACATCGAAACAGGACGGTTGTCCTGTTTGTACAGGAACCCGGGGGATCCCCAATGTTGAGTGGACTAGAGGCGGCCTTTTTCTACCTCTTCGCCTTTGTCGCGGTGGCATCGGCGTTCATGGTCATTTCGTCGCGCAACCCCGTGCATTCGGTGCTGTTCCTGATCCTGACCTTCTTCAACGCCGCCGGCCTGTTCATGCTGACCGGCGCCGAGTTCCTGGCGATGATCCTGCTCGTCGTCTATGTCGGCGCGGTGATGGTTCTGTTCCTGTTCGTCGTCATGATGCTCGACGTCGATTTCGCCGAACTGAAGAGCGGCGCCCTGCAATATGCGCCGATCGGCGCGCTGGTCGGGCTGATCCTGGCGGCGGAGCTGATCGTGGTTCTCGGCGGCTACACCTTCGCGCCGCAGCTCGCTTCGACGGTCTCCAAGCCCATTCCGGATCTTGCCACGCGGACCAATACCGCCGCGCTCGGCGACATCCTCTATACGGACTACCTCTACTACTTCCAGATTTCGGGCCTCGTGCTGCTGGTCGCCATGATCGGCGCCATCGTGCTGACGCTGCGCCACAAGCCAGGCGTCAAGCGGCAGTCGATCGCAGCCCAGGTCGGCCGCACACCGGCGACCGGCATGGAAATCCGCAAGGTCAAGACAGGCGAGGGACTCTGAGATGGTTGTCGGCATCGCACATTATCTGACCGTATCGGCTGTTCTGTTCACGCTCGGCGTGTTCGGCATCTTCCTGAACCGCAAGAACGTCATCGTCATCCTGATGTCGGTCGAGCTGATCCTGCTGGCGGTCAACATCAACTT
>NZ_RZPB01000457.1:0-5042 GCF_003998535.1 Mesorhizobium sp. M7A.F.Ca.AU.002.02.1.1
CTATCCAGGACTATTGATCGCGCCAACGAGTTCATCGGCAAATGGATATCGTGGCTGATCCTGCTGGCGATCCTGGTGAGCGCCGCCAACGCCATTATCCGCAAGGTGTTCGACATATCCTCGAACGCTTGGCTCGAGCTGCAATGGTATCTGTTCGGCGCCGCCTTCATGCTGGCCGCCGCCTATACGCTGAAGCAGAACGAACATATCCGCATCGACGTCGTCTACGGCCTGTTTCCACGCCGCGTGCAGCACTGGATCGACCTTTTCGGGCATGTCTTTTTTCTGATGCCGTTCGTGACGCTGATGGTGATCTATTTCGTTCCTTATGTGTCGCTGTCGTTTCGCAGCGGCGAGATGTCCAACAATTCCGGCGGCCTGATCATCTGGCCCGCCAAGGCCATCCTGCTCGTCGGGTTTTTCCTGCTGGCGCTGCAGGGCATCTCCGAGATCATCAAGAAGATCGCCATCATGCGCGGAGACATGGACGACCCCAATCCCTTCATATCGGTGCATGAGCAGGCCGAACTCGAAGCCAAGGCGCTGGCCGACGAGGTGCGTTCGTGATGGAGTTCATCGCGCAGAACATGGCGCCGATCATGTTCGCTTCGCTGATCATCTTCCTGCTGATCGGCTACCCCGTCGCTTTTTCCTTGGCCGCCAACGGCTTGATGTTCTTCTTCATCGGCGTGCTGCTGTCTCCCTATTCCGGAGGATCGATCAACCTCGCCTGGCCGCTCCTGCACGCATTGCCGGATAATTTCTACGGCAGCCGGGTGATGTCGAACGACACGCTGCTGGCCATCCCGTTCTTCACCTTCATGGGCATCGTGCTCGAGCGGTCGGGCATGGCCGAAGACCTGCTCGACACGATCGGCCAGCTGTTCGGGCCAATCCGCGGCGGCCTCGCCTACGCCGTGATCTTCGTCGGCGCGCTTTTAGCGGCGACCACCGGCGTGGTGGCGGCTTCCGTCATCGCCATGGGCCTGATCTCGCTGCCGATCATGCTGCGCTATGGCTATGACCGCCGGCTCGCATCCGGTGTCATTGCCGCCTCCGGCACGCTTGCCCAGATCATCCCGCCGTCGCTGGTGCTGATCGTGCTTGCCGACCAGCTCGGCCGCTCGGTCGGCGATATGTACGCGGGCGCGTTGATCCCGGGCCTCGTGCTCACCGGCCTCTATATGTCCTATATCCTGATCATGTCGATCATCCGGCCGAACTCGATGCCGGCGCTGCCGCTCGAGGCCCGTACACTTGGCCATGGCGTGATGTCGCTGCTGGTGGCTTTGCTGGTCACATCGGCGGTTTCCTACGCGGCATATCGTTATCTGGCGCCGGCGCATGGCGACAATGCCGACATTCTTGGCGCGACTGCCGGGGTGCTGTTCATCTACATCGTCGCCATTGCCGACAAGCGCCTGAACTTCAACATGATGTCCAGGCTAGCGCAGCAGGTGATCATCGTGCTGATCCCGCCACTGGCGCTGATCTTCCTGGTGCTGGGCACCATCTTCCTGGGCATCGCCACGCCGACCGAAGGCGGCGCCATGGGCTCGGTCGGCGCCTTGTTCATGGCGGCGGCCAAGGGGCGCTTGTCGCTTGACGTCGTTAAGCAGGCACTGGCCTCGACGACAAGGCTGTCGTCCTTCGTGCTGTTCATCCTGATCGGCGCACGGGTGTTCTCGCTGACCTTCTACGGCGTCAACGGCCACATCTGGGTCGAGCACCTTTTGACGTCGCTGCCGGGCGGCGAGGTCGGCTTCCTGATCGGCGTCAACATGCTCGTCTTCTTCCTCGCCTTCTTCCTCGATTTCTTCGAACTGGCGTTCATCATCGTACCGCTGCTGGCGCCCGCCGCCGACAAGCTCGGTATCGACCTGATCTGGTTCGGCGTGCTCCTGGGCGTCAACATGCAGACCAGCTTCATGCACCCGCCCTTCGGCTTCGCGCTGTTCTATCTGCGTTCGGTGGCCGCGCGCGTGCCCTATCTCGATCGTCTCACCGGCAAACAAATCGCGCCGGTGACGACCGGCCAGATCTATTGGGGCGCGGTGCCCTTTGTCTGCATCCAGGTGATCATGATCGGGCTGACCATCGCCTTCCCGCAAATGGTGATGCACTACAAGGGAACGACCGTCGATCCGGGCACCATCGACTACAAGGTACCGGAGGTGCCCGGCCTGTCGCCGCTGGGCACGCCGCCGGCGGATGGAGCGGCGCCCGCTGGTGGCGCCACGGCGCCGGCCGCTCCTGACCTTTCGCAACCGCCCAGTTTCGGCGATCCGACACCGGCAAAGCCGGCAGCGCCACAGCCCGACCTGTCGCAACCGCCAAGCTTCAACTGAACCGGCATGGTCAAGACCATGAAAGCGGTGCGGCTGGAAGCAGTGGGCGGCATCACGCTGCGCGACGTCGACATGCCTGACATCGGTGCGGATGAGCTACTGGTGCGCATCGAAGCCTGCGGCGTCTGCGGCACGGACCGGCATCTGTTTCACGGTGAATTTCCCTGCACGCCACCGGTGACGCCCGGCCATGAGTTTTCCGGCATCGTCGAGGCGATCGGAACATCGGTCTCGGGTTTTGCCATCGGCGATCGTGTTACCGGCGACCCCAACATAGCCTGTGGGCGCTGCGCACACTGTCACGCGGGACAAGTCAATCTCTGCAGCAATCTGTGCGCGATCGGCATTCATCGCGACGGCGGCTTTGCCGAATATCTTGCCTTGCCGCAGAAGCAGGCTTTCGTCCTGCCTGCAGGCCTGAACCCCCTGCACGGTGCCTTCTGCGAGCCGCTCGGCTGTTGCCTGCACGGCGTCGACCTTGCCGGTATCAAACCGGGCAGCTCGGTGGTCGTGCTTGGCGGCGGCGTGATCGGCCTGCTCACCGTGCAGCTGGCAAGACTGGCGGGAGCCACGACCATCATCCTGTCGACCAGGCAGGCTTCGCGGCGCGCCCTCGCCGAGGACCTCGGCGCGACAGCGACGATCGATCCGACAGCCACCGATGTCATCGATGCGATCGCCGGACCGGCCGGTCTGGCGCCAGGTGGCGTCGACGTCGTCTTCGAATGCGCCGGCGTGCGAGAGACCGTCGAGCAGTCCATGCGCCTGGCCCGAGCCGGCGGCACGGTCGTCATTGTCGGCGTGACGCCGCAAGGCATGAAAGCGGAATTCGAGCCGTTCGACCTGTTGTTCCGGGAACTGAAGGTGCTCGGTTCCTTCCTCAATCCCTACACCCATCGCCGCGCCGCCGAACTCATCGCTTCCGGTGCGGTCGAGATCGACAGGCTGATCTCCAGGCAGGTGTCGCTTGAAGAAGCGCCAGCGGTGATCGCCAATCCGCCGGCGCCCGGCGAGGTCAAGGTTCTGGTGGTGCCGCGCCGCGGCTGAACCGCCGGCTTCGCCTCCCGGCATATACAGAAAAGCTCTCTAAGCGGGGTCCGCCCAGAGAGCTTTTGAGCAGAAGTACAAACGACTACAGCTTGCCGTTGCGCTGCTGGACCATCATGAAGGTGTCGTAATTGTATTCGGCCACCTGTGCCCAGAGATAATGCTCCTTGCGGAAGCCCTTGATCGATTCCCAGATCTTCTTGAACGGGGCGTTGGAAGCTTCCATTTCGGTATAGACCTCGTTGGCCTTTTCGAAGCAGGCGGCCATGATCTCCTGGCTGAACGGGCGCAGTTTCGCGCCGCCGGCCACCAGCCGCTTCACCGCCGCAGGGTTCAGATAATCGTATTTCTGCAGCATGTTGGCGTCGGCCGCCTGCGCGGCAGTGTGCAGCAGCGACTTGTACGTTGGCGAAAGCTCTTCGTACTTCGCCTTGTTGAACATCAGGTGGACGGTCGGGCCGCCCTCCCACCAGCCGGGATAGTAATAATAGGGCGCCACCTTGTAGAAGCCGAGCTTCTCGTCGTCATAGGGGCCGACCCATTCGGCCGCGTCGATGGTGCCTTTTTCCAACGCCGGATAGATGTCGCCGCCGGCGATCTGCTGCGGCACGACGCCGAGTTTCTGCACCACCTTGCCGGCAAAACCGCCGATTCGCATCTTGAGGCCGGAAAGGTCGGCCACCGTGTTGATTTCCTTTCGGAACCAGCCACCCATCTGCACGCCGGTGTTGCCGCCCGGCAGGCCGAAAAGGCCCTGCGTGGCGAGAAACTCGTTGAACAGGTCGATGCCGCCACCATGGTAATGCCAGGCATTCATGCCGCGTGCGTTGAGCGAAAAGGGAACCGCCGCACCGAGCGCCCATGTCGGGTCCTTGCCCCAGTAGTAATATGCCACCGTATGGCAGGCCTCGACCGTGCCGGCCGTGGTGGCGTCGGCGGCCTGCAGGCCAGGCACCAGCTCACCGGCAGCAAAAACCTGGATCTGGAAATTGCCGTCGGTGGCTTCCGACAGCATCTTCGAGAACACCTCGGCGCCGCCATAGATGGTGTCGAGCGACTTCGGGAAGGACGACGCCAGCCGCCATGTCACCTTGGGATTGGACTGGGCGATTGCAGGCGCCGCCAGCGTGGCCGCCGCCGCCGCGGCACCGACGCCGGTGACACCGGCCTTGCGAATGAATGAACGACGATCCATGAAGTTCCTCCCTTTTGGATCAACAGGCCGACGTCAGAAAATCCTCGGTTTCCGTGTCGGTTCGTTCGAGACAATACACAGGCAAGAAGTCGAGTCCAGCAGGCCGGCCCCATTTGACGGCGAAGCCCGGCTGCACTGCAACTATAGTCTAACAGGCCGTTTCGTGGCCCATGCGACACGCCGAAACTTGGCATGGAAAAATAACGTGGGATCGCCTATTTTGAAGGCAGGTATCCCTTGCCCAAATGGAACACAGAGCCCAAATGCATCAGCCGCTCGTCGCCATATCGACCGACGTCCGTCAGTTCGACAACTACACCTGGCACGCCGCCCCACAACAATATCTGGAAGCGGCGATCACCGGCGCCGGCGTGTTCCCGGTGCTGGTGCCATCGTTCGGCGACCGGCTCGATTTCGACGAACTCCTGTCGTCGGTCGACGGCGTCATGGTC
>NZ_RZPB01000458.1:0-5030 GCF_003998535.1 Mesorhizobium sp. M7A.F.Ca.AU.002.02.1.1
GCGCGTCTTCTCGGCGCTGCCGATCGCCACCGGCGCGCGCCATTCCTCGCAGAACATCGCCTTTCATGAGGTTGGCCGGCAGGCTGTCATGGCCGATCCGGACTGGCATGGCGGCAAATATTTCGAGCACGGCAAACGCCCGGAAAAGGGCCTGGCGGTAGCGCGCATGGCCGCCCACATCACTTACCTGTCGGAAGCCGCCCTGCACCGCAAGTTCGGCCGCAATCTGCAGGATCGCGAAGCGCTGACCTTCGGCTTCGACGCCGACTTCCAGATCGAAAGCTATCTTCGGCACCAGGGCATGACCTTCGTCGATCGCTTCGACGCCAATTCCTACCTCTACATGACGCGGTCGATGGACTATTTCGACCTCGCCGCAGACCATGGCGGCCGGTTGGCCGATGCCTTCGCCGGCACGAAAACCCGCTTCTGCTTGGTGTCGTTCACCTCGGATTGGCTGTTCCCGACCGAGGAGAGCCGCTCGATCGTGCATGCGCTCAACGCCGCCGGCGCATCGGTATCCTTCGTCGAGATCGAGACCGACCGTGGCCACGACGCATTCCTGCTCGACGAGCCGGAACTGTTTGCCGCGATAAACGGCTTCATCGGCTCGGCGGCCCGAGCGAGAGGGCTGAGCGCATGACCCGGAAAAATTGCAGGCTTTTCGGATCGGGATCATGCGCCAGGCGGGAGGCGAAGCCATGAGCGTCAACCGCGACCAGCGCGTCGACCTCGAAGTCGTCGCCAACCTCATCCCGCCACAGTCGCGCGTGCTCGATGTCGGCTCGGGCGACGGCTCGCTGCTCGAACTGCTGCAGGACACCAAGCAGGTCGACGGCCGCGGACTCGAGCTGTCGCAGCGCGGCGTCAACGAATGTGTGGCGCGCGGCCTCTCGGTCATCCAGGGCGACGCTGACAAGGATCTCGAATTCTATCCCGACAAGGGCTTTGACTTCGTCGTCCTGTCGCAGACGCTGCAGGCCACCCGCAACCCGAAGCTGGTGCTCGACGAACTGCTCAGGATCGGCAACCGCGCCATCGTCTCCTTCCCCAATTTCGGCCATTGGCGTGTGCGCCTGTCGCTGTTCCTCAACGGCCGCATGCCGGTGACCAAGGACCTGCCCTATTCCTGGTACGACACGCCCAACATCCACTTCTGCACCATCCGCGATTTCGTCAATCTGTGCGACGAACTCGGCGCGACAGTCGAGAAGGCAACCGCCCTCGACGCCGCCGGCCAGAAGATCGGCTTGTCGATGCCGTGGTGGTTCTGGAATTTCTTCGGCCAGCAGGCAGTGTTCTTGCTGAAACGGTAATTTCCTCACCGATCAAAGACCCGACTCGCCAAGCAACAGTGTGTTTGGCGCCGAGCAAAGTCGCCCTGTATGACGATCGCGAACCAGTGTAAATGGCGTCGACTGTTTGACAGCGGGCTAGTGCGGCTATAGCCACACTGACGGCTCGGGGGGGCAAAAAATGGTCGAAGAACGCGCAACTTATTCACTCGTCGTCGAAATGGAGAATGCAAAATCGATCGACTGGGGCGAGATCGGCGTTGGGATGAAGGCCTTGGCTCGGGAAATCTCATCGGTTTCAGCAACCGGTTCAGCGCGACCAAGGATCGTCATCTCTCACGGCGGAGCAGAGTCGGACAAAGAGGCGTTGCGTCGTGAGATTTCGAATGAGGCCCCGCAGCTCGGTCAGGTTGCCGAACTCGTCTTCACAGCTTTCCCTGGCGGCCGATATTACGACCTGAAGAACAACGGTATGCTGGCATCGGACGGAGATATCGTCATCTTTCTGGATTCCGACGTGGTCGCGGAACCAGGATGGCTATCAGGACTGCTTGAACCCTTTGAAAACTCTGAAGTTATCTGCGCAAACGGATATACATACCTTTCATACGACGACTTCTTTTCAAGAACCTTTGCGTTGATCTGGTTTTTCCCGATGGCCCGTGGTGACGGGCGATTTGCCTCGAAGCGAGCGATCAACGCCAACAATGTAGCGTTTCGACGCGAGTGGATCCTCAGCCACCCTTTTCCAAAACATAACGGCTTCAAGGTTTCCTGCACTTTGCTGATGCGCGAACTGCTGCGGGAAGGCCACAAAATTCATAATGTCAACGCACGCGTTTATCACTATTCGCCGCGGGGCTGGCGGTTCTTTTACTGGCGCGCCCTGGTTACAGGTCGCGACGCCGACCGGAAGTTCGTTGCGCTCAATTCGCCGAGCCGCACGCGACGGATAGTCAAGTCCTTCAGCCGGTGGCTCACCATGTCATGGCGCACGACACGACGGATCGTAGGCCATGCCCGGGAAACCGGGATGCCGCTTTGGCAGGTTCCCTTTTCTCTGATTGTCGGTCAGGCATTTTATGGTTTGGCGTTTTGGGGCCAGTTCAGTTTCGCAACTGGCATGGTTCGCGACAAAATCGAAACGGTGCCAGACTATGTTGGGCATAGCTAGACGCTGTACCGCCATTCCTTGAACCGCAGTTCAGCGTCCAATTGATCCTTGATCCGGCGATTGCTCCAGAACATCCGTGGCCTTGTGCGGATGTTCGACGCCGTCGACGAACACCACATCGGCCTCCGAATTGTCCGTGCGCAGCGCCAGTATCGCTTGGTAGGCCGGCGAATTGTACCAGCCATGCACATGCTGCCTGTCGGGAAATTCTATGATGATCAGATGGCCAGGCCAGTCGTTCTCGATCACCTCCACATCGCCGCCATGGACCAGAAAACGGCCGCCGAAAGGTTCCAGCGTGGCATCTATCCTATGCAGATATTCGACGATCTGCGGACCCATTGTGGCTTGGCGCATATGGGCGACGGCGTAAGCGGCCATGACTGAACTCCCTTGTCATCGAAGCCGAGTTGCCGGCCTCTGCATGGGCAATCTGACCAAAGGCCGAGCGCTAAGCGATTACGTCTGAGGTAATGGGATGTATGCTATCTGTCATGATGGGTTGCTTCCACGGTGATTCGTAATGCTATGTGCGGCGGTGCTGTTGCAATTGGAACGCTAAGAGCGGGGATTCGTTGTCTCGCCTGGATTGAGTACCGGCACGGTGGGTGACAGGGGCAGTCGTTTTTTATAGCGTCGCGCCGACTGTGATGTGGTGTAGAGAAAGGGAAGTCCAATCCATTCGACCGTTCTGAAAATCGAAAAGTCCTGGACAGACGCGCAACCCTGCGCAGGAAACAGCTGACAGACATGGCCGGGATCGATCCAGTACCTCTCATCACGGTCATTACGCCGACCCACAACCGACGCGAAACAGTGTTGCGCGCCGTGGAAAGCGTATTCTCCCAGAGCATGTCGAGGTTTGAGCACATTGTCGTCGACGATGGTTCGACCGATGGGACCGAAGCGGCGCTGGCCCGCATCCAGGACCCGCGGCTGATCTATGTCGGGGCGAAATGGCGAGGCGCCAACGCCGCCAGGAATGCCGGCATCGAGCGGGCGCGGGCACCGTTGGTGACGTTCCTCGATTCCGACGACATCTACTTGCCGCACCGGCTTGAACGAACCCTGACCTGGTTCGATGAAAATCCTGCACTGCAAGTGCTGATCAGTTCGTTCGTGTCCCTGAAGGGCAATCGCATCACAAACTGCGCCAACCCAGAGGCATTCGTGAGCCCCGCAATGCTTGAGCGGACGCTGGTTGGGCAGACCATCTTCATCGCCGGCTCCGCGATCACTGCTCGCCGTGAAGCCTTGCTGGCCATCGGCGGCTACGACAGCGACATCACCCGCATGCAGGATCGCGAATTGCTGCTGCGCCTTGCCCGGCGCTTCGGTGCGCAACTGTCCGAGGACCTCGACTGGACGAAATACAATTCGGAGAACTCGATTTCCGGCCGCCGTGACGGCTATGTCGAGGCCTATGCGAACCTGATGGGCAAACATCCTCATATTGCCCACGCCTACCCGCACATTCCGCCTTACATGATCTCGCGGCAGCTCATCGCCGATATCCTGCGAGGCAGGATACCGGAGGCATTCCAGGGCTATATGGCCAACCGATCGTCGAAAGCGCTTGGCTACTCGCTGCCGGAATTGATGCAAGGCTATGTCCATGGCCGACGCTGGCGCCGCGATCTCTCCAACGAGTTTCGCAACCAATGTGGCGCCCGGCTCGCCTGAACCCAGAGCAACTCCAGGAAAATCGTGGAACGGTTTTCCCTCCGGATTGCGTGAACCGCACTATCGAGAGCTCAGCGGTCAAGTTCGGGAAAATACGGATCCGATAAAAACCGCCTGTCCCGTTCGCCCTGCAGGCAGTCTATCGGCTTGGCCGCGTCGACGGGGGTGATTCTCGCCTTGTCCCGAATGCCGCTCACTTCGAGGATCAGCTTGCGCCGGATGGCTGTCGAAAACTCCGCGGCGGCATAGATGGGCAGCACGAAGGAACCGGGCCCGCCGGTCACGCATTGCGCGTAATACTGGTCGAGATGGCTGAAGGTGGGCGACGGGCTGATCAGGATCGGCAGGCCGTTGACGACGATGCCTTTGGCAGTCGCCGCATCACGCGTCGCGGTGACTGGCGGTCCGATATTGTTCGGTCCGTCGCCCGAAATGTCGATGACGCTACGTTCGCCCTGGAAAGACGTGCGGTCGAAAAGCTCGGCACCGAAGGCCAGCGCGCCGGAAATCGAAGTGCCGCGAAAGCTGCGGAACGGACGCGCCGCGACCTCGTCGGCAAAGCTGTTGGCGCTCTCGGCACTATCGATGATCTGCCAGCCGATGACCGCGTCGTCGCGCACCGTGCCGGCCCACTCGAAATAGGTCAGCGCTATGCGGCCCGTGGCGCCGGCGCGGACAGCCTTGATGAAGTCGGGATGCCGCAGCGCCTCGACATAACCGGCGCGCTGCAGCGCGAACTCCTTCTCGTCCATCGACAGCGAGATGTCGACTGCCAGCACCAGCTCGACGTCGACGGCGAGCGCATCCCGCGGCGAGGCGGCGGGGGCAGCCTGGGCGCAGGCAAGACAGGCAAGCAGGCGCAGAGCATCAAGCATGGC
>NZ_RZPB01000459.1:0-5023 GCF_003998535.1 Mesorhizobium sp. M7A.F.Ca.AU.002.02.1.1
TTCGTCAACCGGCTGCAGGAGGCCACCGGGCGCACCGCCGCCGACGTGGTGCGGACCTTCGCGGTGGTGCGTGACGGTTTTGCCTTGCCGGCGCTCTATCGCGAGATCGACGCGCTCGACAACCAGATCGACGGCCAGGTGCAGCTCGATCTCTATCAGATGGTCAGCCGGCTGATCTATGTGACCAGCGGCTGGTATCTGAAGAACGATGCCGGCACGGCACCCCTCAGCCAGCGCATTGCCGAGTTGCAGGAAGCCCGCAAGGCGCTGGAGCCCAAGCTCGTTTCGCTGCTGCCGGCCTTTTCACGCGAGCGCATCGAGGAGAAGCGGCATGGGCTGTTCAAGGCCGGCGCGCCGGAAAGCTTGGCCGGGCAGCTGGCACTGAGCGAGGTGGCGGAACTCATCCCCGACATCGCGCTGACGGCGCGCACCGCCGGCGCCGATATCGTCGCCGCGGCCAAGGCGTTCTTCGCCGTCAGCGATGCCTTCCGCATTCCGCGTGTCGAGGATGCCGCACGCTCGATCACGCCATCGGACTACTACGATCAGCTGGCGCTTTCGCGCGCCACCGACACGATCGATGCGGCACGGCGCGGCATCGCGGTGGCGGCGCTCACCGGCCACGCCAAGACGGCCGATCCGGTGGCTGCCTGGCTGGACGCCGGCGGCGAGCGGGTGGCGCGCATCCGCGAGCGGCTGCAGGCGTTGACCGAGGGCGGCGACATCACCGTGTCGCGGCTGTCGGTGGCGTCGGGGCTGATGAGCGATCTGACGGGGATGTGAACCGTCGATGATTGCCACACGCGTTGTCGGGTGCGTGTGGCGCCTTTTCCAATGTTATCGGCGCTTGGCGTTCAGCAAGCTCACCAGGAATGTTTGAGGGTGCCGACGATTTTCAGCCGGTCGCCGTAGAATTCGGTCCCGTAATAGCTGGTTGTCAGATACTTCCGGTCGAACAGGTTCGTTGCGTTCAAGGCCAACGTCACGTCCTTGGTCATCTTGTAGCTAATCGCCGCATCCACCAGTGCGTAGCCGCCAATCGAAATGGTGTTCGCGTCATCCCCGTAGGTTTGTCCGATATAGCGCAGGCCACCGCCGATGGTCAGGTCGCCACGCGGTCCTTCCTCGGGAAGCGTGTAGTCGACCCAGGCTGACGCCAGGTGGCGAGGAACGCGCTGCGGCCGATTGCCGGCATTCCCGCCAATGCCGTCTTCCAGGATCTCGGCATCCCAGTAGGAATAGGCAAGCGTCAGGTTCAAGTTTTCCGCGATGGCGGCCTTGCCCTCGAGTTCGATGCCGCGGACGCCAACCTTGCCGATCTGCTGCTGGACAACAGGCGTGACATAGGTCGGAACATTGGTTTGGGTAAGGTCGAAGACCGCGGCTGTGAACAGGCCGTCGAAGCCGTCGGGCTTGTACTTGATGCCTGCCTCATACTGTTTGCCCTCCTGAGGCTTCAACGAGCCCGAGACCGCATACCCGTTGGCGCTTGGCGACACGAGCGGCTGGAAGCTTTCCGAATAGTTGGCGTAGACCGCGAGGTTCGGCGTGAATTTGTAGGTCAGGCCGGCGCGCTTGGTGAAGGCCGATGCGGTGTCGTCGTCCTGCGTTCCCAGGTCGAGATAATCAGCTGTCGTCTGCACGCGGTCCCAGCGCCCGCCCAGGGTGACGATCCAGCGGTCGTCAAACGTCAATTGCTCCTGGGCATAGACACCGACCGCCTGCTGCTTGACCCGCCAGTTCACATAGGGGCCGAGGTTGATGCAGGACAGACCGCAATAGGTCGGGTTGTCGATGTCGATGGGGCCGGCAGTGCCGAAGAGGATGTTTTCGCGGGTGTTGTCGTTGGCGTAGTCGACGCCGACAAGCGTCTTGCTGGCGACCCGGTCCCAGCCCGTATCGTATTGCAACTGATTGTCGAAGGCATAGCGGTTGGACAGGCCGCCGACGGAAAATGCCGTGCGGTCCGCCGTGGGGTCAAGCGACGCGCCGTAGACCTCGGCGTAGTCGAGGCTCAAATGCGTGTAGCGGGCATTGGAGCGGAAGGTGAGATTCTCGTTGAATTCATGTTCGAACTGGTAGCCGATATCGACCTGCTCGGTGTTGAAGCGGTTGAAATCCGGCTCGCCCAGGAAGGTGCCGATGTCGATATTGGCGCCGGCGGGGGTGCCGCGTGCGCCTGTGCCATCTCGCTTGTAATAGTCAGTCAGGATGGTGAGCGAGGTTCCTTCCTCGGGCTTGATGGTCAACGCGGGTGCGATGTAAAGCCGGTCGTCGTTGGAATAATCCCATCCTTGATCGCCATCCTTGGCCAGCCCGGTAAGCCGATAGGTCCACACGCCATCGGGGTCGATCGGCCCGCCAAAATCAACGCCAATCTCCTTGGTGCCGTCGCCATAGGACGTGTAAATCTCCCCCTGCTTCTGGTCCAGCGGCCGCTTGGTAATGGCGTTCACCAATCCGCCAGGGCCGTTGAGACCAAAAAGCGTCGATGTCGATCCCTTTAGGACCTCCACGCGCTGAAGTCCGTAAGGTTCGAGACGGCTGGCCGTGAACCAGGCTGGGATGCGCGCCGTCAAGCCGTCGCGATAGGTACCGAGCGATGTCTGGTCGAAACCGCGGATGCGAATATAGTCGTATCGGTCATCGTTGCCGAACTCGTCGGTGAGGACGCTGGATGTGTAGGCCACGGCCTGCTGGAGGCTTTCGACATGGCGCGCCTCCAGTTCCTTTTGGGTTACAACTGAAACCGAGGCGGGAACGTCGACGATCGGCGTATCGGTCTTGGTGGCGGTCGCCGTATCCTTGGCGACGATCGTTTGATCGGGCCCGCCAACGCGGTCCGACTTGCCGGTGACGACGATCGTTTCCAGTTGAGTTGCATCGTCCGGCGAAACGTCCTGGGCCCGGCCGGTCCCCACCATTCCAAAAGATGCCGCTATCAAGGCACTGCTCGCAATCAATCGCCTTGCCTGAATGCGCAACAATGCCTGTCGACCAATCGTCATCTCTTATTCCCTGTCAGACCAATTTCGAGCAGTTCGGCCGGTCACCGTTCCGGCCCTGCGCGAGCGCAATTAGTCAAAGCGGACAAAAAGAGTCAACTTAATAATCAAGAGATCCACGCCGGCGACAATCGTTGCGAAGCAGGGGGTGGAGGACGGCGCCGGACCTACGGTCCGACTTCCCCCACGAGAAAAATACGGGCTTGGTTCGCGAAGCGGACGAAAGCCGGTTGCATGGCTTTCGAACAGTGAACGCCCGGCAGCGTCAAGGGTACGGCACCGAGCTTCGTTCATTGCATGAGCGCATGAAACATGCAGACATGGCGCCCGACACGGAACCGGTGCCGAGGGATCATGATGACGGTAGAGACAGTGCAGCGTGCGTCCGGGCGCGGCATCTGGGGATGGATGCTGTTCGACTGGGCGGCGCAGCCGTTCTTCACGGTCGTGACGACCTTCATCTTTGGACCTTACTTCGTCTCGCGCATGGCGAGCGATCCGGAGACCGGCCAGGCGGCCTGGGGCTACGGCATTGCCGCGGCCGGTCTTGTCATCGCCGTGCTGTCGCCTATCCTCGGCTCGATTGCCGACCAGACCGGCCCGCGCAAGCCCTGGATCGCATTCTTTGCCGCGGTCAAGGTCACCTGCCTTTGCATGCTTTGGTTCGCGGCCCCCGGTTCGAACCTTTTCCTGGTCGTGCTATTCTTTTCGCTGGCGTCGGTCGCGGCCGAGTTTTCGACCGTGTTCAACGATTCGATGATGCCGCGCCTGGTGCCGAAGAGCGAGATCGGCCGAATCTCCAACATGGCCTGGGGCCTTGGTTATCTCGGCGGCATGATCGCGCTGATCTTCGTCGTCGCTTGCTTGGCCGGTTCGCCGGAGACCGGCAAGACGATCATCGGCACCGACCCGCTCTTTGGGCTCGACCCGAAGCTCGGCGAGGACGCGCGCGCAACCGGGCCTTTGTCAGCCGGCTGGTACTTCCTGTTCATCCTGCCGATGTTCTTTTTCACCCCCGATGCCATCAAGGGCCTGCCGATCGGCCCTGCGGTGCGAGAGGGGTTGGCGGAGCTGAAAGTGACGCTGGGCGAGGTGCGCAAGCGCAGCGGCATCTTCCGCTTCCTTGTCGCCCGCATGATCTATCAGGACGGTGTCAATGCGGTGCTGGCGCTGGGGGGCACTTTCGCAGCAGCGATGTTCCACTGGTCGATCACCGAAATCGGTATTTTCGGCATCATTCTCAACGTCGTCGCCATCTTCGGCTGCCTGGTTGCAGCCCGTCTCGATACGGCGCTTGGCTCAAAAACCATCGTCATGATCTCGCTGGTCCTGCTCAGCATCGCCACGATCGGCATCGTCTCGACCGGACCGGGCTATACTTTGTTCGGCCTCTGGATGATGCTTGGACCGGACAGCGGTGGCCTGTTCGGCACGGCAGCGGAAAAGGCCTACATCTTCTTCGGCCTGTTGATCGGTGTGGCTTTCGGGCCGGTGCAGGCGTCGTCGCGATCCTACATGGCGCGCAGCGTCACGGCCGCCGAATCCGGCCGCTATTTCGGCATTTATGCGCTGGCCGGACGGGCGACCAGTTTCCTGGCGCCGTTCATGGTCGCGTCCGTCACCCTGGCCAGCGGCTCGGCACGGCTCGGCATGGCGGTGATCGTGCTGTTCCTCGGGATCGGCATGGCGATCCTGGTCAAGACGCCCTATCCAGCGGACCGGCCGGCGGATTGAGTTCTTTCTTCCTTCTCCCCCTGTGGGGTGAGCGGCCGGTTCGCGAAGCGAATTCATCGTGCCAGTGGCACGATGAAAGGCTGACGAACGCCGGGACGCTGCGGAGCAGCGGGGACCCGGCAGGGCGGATCGTCCACCGCCCGGCCCTTCGCGGGCTCAGGGCGTTCGAAGCTCGAAAAGCCAAGCAATTGGCTTTTCGTTTGCTGCGCGAACCGCTTCTCACCCCGCAAGGAGAGAAAGAAGAAGTGCGTCAATGCCTGAAATGCCGGACGCCCGTAAACACC
>NZ_RZPB01000045.1:0-16952 GCF_003998535.1 Mesorhizobium sp. M7A.F.Ca.AU.002.02.1.1
GGTCCAGGCGGCGCGGTAGACCAGCAGCGCCGCCGCATCGACATCGAGCGCCATGTCGGCGATGGCCAAGCTGTTTGCCACCGACAGGGCGCAAGAGGTGATCGACAAGGCCGTGCAGCTGCACGGCGGCGACGGCGTCCGCAAAGGCCACATCGTCGAAAGCCTGTATCGCGAGATCCGCGCGCTGCGCATCTATGAGGGTGCCTCCGACGTGCAGAAAGTGGTGATTGCGCGGCAAGTGATGGGCGCGGCCTGAAGCAGGTCGCGCCCACGGACCAGACTGTTTTGACAATGGATATTGCGAACCGAGTTTTGACGAATCGGGAGACTGAAATGCACCAGATTCTGCAGCCGGAAGGCTGGGCCAAACCTGTCGGCTACGCCAACGGCGTCGCGGCGCGCGGTCGGCTCGTCTTCGTTGGCGGACAGGTCGGCTGGAACGGCCAATGCCAGTTCGAAACCGACGACTTCGTCGGCCAGGTGCGGCAAACGCTTCAGAACATCGTCGCGGTGCTGGCGGAAGCCGGCGCGGGGCCGCAGCACATCACCTCGATGACCTGGTACTTCACCGACAAGGCCGAATACCTTGCCAATCTCAGGGGTATCGGCGAGGCCTATCGCGAGGTCATCGGCCGGCATTTTCCGGCGATGGCCGCCATGCAGGTGGTGGCGCTGGTCGAGGATCGCGCCAAGATCGAAATCCAGGCCACCGCCGTCATTCCGGAATAAATTATTGGCTGCCTCAGGAATAAATTATTCGCGAAGCCCCGCCTGCCTCAAGATCGGCAGCACGTGATCGCAGAAATAGGGCAGTTCTTGCGTGTAGTTGACGAAGGACAGCGCGATGCCCTGATAGCCGTGCCCGGCAATTGCGACCATGTCGGCGGCGATCGTTTCCGGCGTTCCGATCAGCGGGTAGGTGCCGGCGCCGCCGGCGAAACGCTGCCGGTAGCGGTCATAGGCGTGCGGGTCGTGCGATTGCGAGAATTCCTTCTTGCCGGCCATGTGGGCATCGACGGCGTCATGGTCGGCCATATCGACGGCGTAGCGCGTGTAGTAGGCCTGCGCCTCTTCCATCGTCGGGCGGCAGACGACATGCGCCACGGTGTAGACGCCGACATCGCGGCCTGCCTTATCGGCCCGCTCGCTGATGTCGGCGACATGCTTGCCGGCATCGCTCATTTCCGAAAATGTCGTGAACAGATAATCGCACCGGGCGGCAGCGAAATCGCGGCCCGGCCCGCCGAAGGCGGCGTTCATGGTCACGGGGCGCGGAACCTGCAGACTGGCCGGCCGGCTGACAGCCTCCTTGAGGCGGTAATAAGTGCCTTCGTAATCGAGCGGCTCGGCCGACGCATAAAGCTTTTCCAGGATTTCGATCCATTCGGCCGCCTGATCGTAGCCCTTCTCGACCAAAGGCGTGCCGAACATGCCGAATTCCTTCGGGTTCCAGCCGCAGACGATGTTCAAGCCCGCGCGTCCCTGGCTGATATGGTCGACCGTCGCCAGCGCCTTGGCGGCATAGAGCGGATGCACCAGCGGCACATGCACGGTCATGAACAGGCCGATCTGCTCGGTGGCCATGGCGAGTGCCGCCGCCCAGGTGAAGGTCTCGAACGACCATTCGCGCACCTTGTTGCGGCCGCCGAAGCCGCGCCAACGCGCGATCGGCAGCATGAACTCCAGCCCGGCGCGGTCGGCGATCTGGGCTGCGGTCACATTGTCCTGCCAGCTCGCCGCCCAGCGCTCCGGCACATCGGTGATGGCAAGCCCGCCATCGGCATTGGTCGAAAAGACGCCAAGCTTCAGTCTGTTCGAGCCGTGCAAAGGGTGTGGTTTGTTCACGTCGCGACCTCCCGGCGAAGATCGCACGCTAGGCCCGCGCGGAAATATTTCAAGCCTGAAATAGCTTGGCGTCACCATCGCTCGCGGGTATCGGTTCCAGCGGGCCGCACCGTGTCCACCACGCAACGGACATCGCAGCTTTTTAAGCTTAAAACTTTCGCCTTGAAAAGCGCCGCACTTTGGATAAGCATTCCGGAGTCGATGGCGATTGCCGTGCCGGACGGGCTTGCCGGCCAGTCCATCGAGCAGACCAGTCCATCGTGCCGGCCAGTCCATCGTGGGTGCTCCGGGTGGGAGTCTCAGTTCTTGTCGTTCATACTGCCCCAGTCATCATCCAACACGCGCCATGCCTTCGATGACGTGCGCGCGGATTCGCGGTCTGCAACACACAACATCGCCAACCGTGACCGCATGGTCGCTGCCATGAATTGACGCCCTGCGTGAAGCGGGGCGGCAAAAAACCGTGCGGGAGCAACCCGCCCGATCAACAACAGAGGGAACAAAAATGAGCTTCACGCGTCGCAAATTGCTTCTTCTCGCCGCCGCCATCGGCATCGCCGCCGGCCCCGCCACCGCTTATGCCGCGGATGTGCTCAATGTCGGCGCCTACCCGACCAACCCGCCCTTCGAATTCAAGAACGAGAGCGGCACTTTCGAAGGCTTCGAGGTCGACATCGTCAACGAAGCCGCCAAGCGCATCGGCATGACCACCGACATCGCCGATCTCGGCTTCCAGGCGCTGTTTGCCGCCACCACCTCGAAGCGCATCGACGTCGCCATCTCGTCGATCACCATCACGGCGGAGCGGCTGAAGTCACAGTCGTTCACGCAGCCCTATTATGATTCCGATATGGGCATCGCCACCAAGGCCGACAGCCCGATCAAGGCCGAGGCCGACCTCAAGGGCAAGATCATCGGCGTGCTGTCCGGTTCGACCGGCGAAACCTGGGTCAAGGCGCATCAGGAAGCCGACGGCTTCAGCGACGTGAAGGGCTACGACACGCAGCAGAACCTGCTGCTCGACCTCAGCGCCGGCCGCGTCGATGCGGCAGTCAGCGACATTCCGGGCATGGAATATTCCTTCACCAAGATGAAGGACCTGGTGGTCAAGGAGCGCATCAAGACCGGTGAGCAATACGGCCTGATGATGACCAAGGACCACCCGCTGCTCGGCAAGCTGAACGATGCGCTGAGCGCGATGAAGAAGGACGGCACGCTGGCCGCGATCCACAAGAAGTGGTTCGGCAGCGACGCGCCCGCCGACTCTTCGACCATGAAGGAAATGCCGCTGCCGAAGGCCTGAGCTGAAGGCTGCGGTAACATCGTGCCGGCTTTCCAGGCCGGCACGATTCTTTCACGCCTGGCCGCCGGCTTCTGCCGCAGATCTCCTGCCCTCGGCGGCCCATGAGTTTAACGTGAGCATTCTTTGCTCTGGGGTTCGGGAACGCTCCCATGTCGCTGATCGACACCTTCTTCAACCCCGACGTCATTATGTCCAGCCTGCCGGCGCTGCTGCGCGGCTTCCTGAACACGCTGCTGCTCGGCATTTTGAGCATCGGCATCGGCATCCCCATCGGCCTGGGGATCAGCCTGGTGCGGCTCTATGCGCCGAAGCCGTTGCGCTGGCTCGCGGTCGGCTACACCGACATCTTCCGCGCCCTGCCGGTGCTGGTCGTGCTGATCCTGATCTACTATGCGCTGCCCTTCCTCGGCATACGCCTGTCGTCCTGGGCATCGGCGGTGACAGCCTTCGCCTTCATCATGTCGGCCTACTCGGCCGAGGTGTTCCGCTCCGGCATCGAGAGCATTCCGCGTGGCCAGTTCGAGGCGTCGCAGGCGCTTGGCCTGCCGTTCCTCCTGACCTTGCGCAAGGTGGTGCTGCCGCAAGCGATCCGCGTCGTCATCCCGCCGATGACCAGCAACTGCGTCTCGATGTTCAAGGACACCTCGCTCGCCTCCACCGTGGCGCTGCCGGAACTCTTGAAGGAAGCGACCAACGCGCAGTCGCTCTACGCCAACCCATCGCCGCTGATCGGCGCCGCCCTTGTCTATCTCATCTTCCTCTGGCCGATGGTCCGCCTCGTCAGCCTGCTTGAAGAGCGCTTCAAGACCGAAAAGAAGCGCTGACCTCGCCAACCGATCCCACCCCGTCCAAGCCCTCCGCAGGAGCCTACCCGTGAATAAGCATCAAACCGACAATGCGAATGCCACCGCGTTCCCCGTCGACACCATCCGCGCCATGTTTCCAGCCTTGCAGCGGGCCGGCGATTTCATCTTTTTGGACAACGCCGCCGGCGCGCAGATCCCGCAGAGCGTGCTCGACGCGGTGACCAATCATCTGGTTTCGCACAATGTGCAGCGTGGCGGCCGCTATGGCCGCAGCGTCACCGTCGACCAATCGGTCGCCGATGCGCGGACAAGCGTCGCTCTGCTCATCAACGCCTACAGCCCGGCGGAAATCTGCTTCGGCATGAATGCCACCTCGTTCATCCGCCTGGTCAGCCTCGGCATCGGCCAGATGCTGCAAGAGCGCGACGAGATCGTCGTCACCGACATGGATCATGACGCCAACATCGCGACTTGGCTGGCGCTGGAATCGGCCGGTGCGAAATTCAAATGGTGGCGGATGCGTGAGGACGGCAATCTGCATGTCGACGATCTGCGTCCGCTGGTCTCGGACCGCACCCGCCTGGTCGCCTGCACGGTCACGGCGCACTCGATCGGCTCGATCGTCGATGTCGCTGCGGTGGCTGGGATCGCGCATGCGGCCGGCGCCGAAGTGTTCCTCGACTGCGTGCATTACGGGCCGCATGGACTGATCGACGTGCAGGCCTGGGATTGCGACTATCTCGTCTGCTCCGGCTACAAGAATTTCTCGCCGCATATGGGCTTCCTGTGGGGCCGTTTCGAAACGCTGAAGCGGCTGCCGACCTTTCGCGAGGACTTCATCCCCGACGAGCCGCCCTACAAGGTCGAGGCCGGCACCTTCATCTACGAGAACGTTTCCGGCATGGATGCGGCGGTGCAGTATCTGGAACTGATCGGCCGCAATCTGGCGCCGTCCAACAACCGCTCCCGACGCGAAAACATCGTTGCCGGCATGGGCGCCATCCGCGACTACGAGCTGGTGCTGGCGCGCGAGATGCTGGCCGTGCTGAAGGATTGCGGGGCAACCATCTACGGCGTTGCCGACGAGGCGCGCATCCATGAGCGCGTGCCGACCTTCTGCTTCAACATCGGCAAACTATCGCCGCAGCGGGTCGTCGAGGAAATGGCCGAGATGCAGATCGGCATCCGCGACGGCCACATGTACGCGCCACGGCTGATGAAGCGTCTCAACCTCTCGATGGACAGCGGCGCCATCCGCGCCTCGTTGGTCCACTACAACACGGTCGAGGAAGTCCGGCGCTTCGGCGAAGCTCTGCGTGCGATTGTCGCGAAGTTGTCCCGAGCTGCGGCCTTCGGGCCGGTCGAGTAGTAGGCTGCGGCTACATTGGGGGTCGTAATCCTGGGGTCTGCGCGACGCTTCGCCCTAGGCCCTGTACTGATAAATGAAAAAGGACTGCGATAGGTGGAAAACTGCCCTCCCAGCATGCAAGATGGCTGATGGCCAATTTATCGTTCCAGCACTTGAACACCGATTGGAATGCCGAGCCCAATGCTCCTGACATAGAGCTGGTAGTCGAAGGCAACAGCGTCCGCCTTTCCTTTCGTCTTAACCCGTGGGCCTACAGTGCCGAGCCTGGAGAAATTGCGACGCTACGATTCCTCGGCTGCAGTCGTTTTCGTTGGGACGCGACGAACGATCATGCATGGTTTGCAGGAAAAGGGCTTTACGGCGGTCAGGCTCCGAAATGGGGCGAGTTCTACGAGGTTATGGGCGACACTCGGGTCGTCGAGGATGACGATTGGGATGTCTTGTCGGCGGATTTGCCGACCTCCCGTCAATTCCTGTTCTACTTCCGTGACGACACAATTGAGATCGTGGCTCAAGATTGGTTGCTGACACGGGAAACACCACTGGCCGCTGAGGACCCCTCCGGCTGAGACTTTCATACTGCGGCGGAATCTGATTCAGACTCCGCAATAATATGAAGGTCCCGGTCGAAAAACGACTCCATTGCGGATCTACACCCAAGGATATATGCTGTCGCAGCGCGCCTAGGCATCCCGCTTCACCATCGCGCATGTTCCATGAAAGTAAAGAATAGATTCGACTCGCTCATGCACGCGGTCTGTGCTGGTCATGGGTATTGCGGAGGAATGCACGGCGACAAATTCATGCATGTCACCGATTTTATCCCTCAATCCGGTGATGTCACAGCGGACCAATTCGTGGAATGGGTCTTTCTAGCTGAAATTGAGAACAAGAGTGAGCGAATGTCCCCCAGATGGGATCGGCATCGCCAAAGGATACGAAGCTATTTTGTTGAGTACATGGGATCAGACGTCATCGATGCCAGCCAATTAAAATGGGGTGTAGAGGGCTAAGCCAGCCCCTTTGCCCTGCTTCCCAATCATCGCGGTCATACTGCATTTATGAGTTCACGACCTAGGATGACGAAAAGCCTCAGGCGGCCTTCTTCTTCGCCAGCCTCGCTTTGATCGACGCGACGTCGGCGCGCGGCGTCGCGGCGAACAGCGTCCTGGTGTAGCTGTGCTTGGGGTCGGCGAAGACCTCGTCGCGCGAGCCGTATTCCACCGCTTCGCCGAAATACATCACCATCACATCGTCGGCGATGTAGCGTACCACGGACAGATCGTGGCTGATGAAGACGTAGGTCAGCTGGAACTCGTCCTGCAGGTCGGCGAGCAGGTTGAGCACCTGCGCCTGCACCGACAGATCGAGCGCCGAGACCGGCTCGTCCAGCACCAGCAGGCTCGGATTGAGCATCAGCGCGCGGGCAATGGCGATGCGCTGGCGCTGGCCGCCGGAGAACATATGCGGATAGCGATTGTAATGTTCGTGACCGAGCCCGACCTTCTTCAGCATCTTCATCGCCAGGTCGCGCCGCTCGGCCGCCGGCTTGTCGGTGTTGATCAAAAGCGGCTCGCCCAGCACGTCGCCGATCTTCTGGCGCGGATTGAGCGATCCGTAGGGGTTCTGGAAGACGATCTGCACCTTGCGGCGCATCTCCTTGGTCAATCCGCCCTTGGCGATGTCGACCTTGTTGCCGTCGATGAACAATTCGCCCGATGTCGCCGGATCGATCAGCGTGATGATGCGGGCAAGCGTTGACTTGCCGCAGCCGCTTTCGCCGACAATGGCCAGCGTCTTGCCCTTGTCGACCTTGAACGAGACGCCCTTGACCGCGTGCACGGTGCGCGGCCCGGTGAACAGGCCGCCGCCGATGTGGTAGTCGCGGACGATGTTCTTGCCTTCGAGAACCGTGGTGCTCATCAGGTGGCTCCCGCAGCAGAAGGCGCCGGCTCGAACATCATGTCGGAAACGGTCGGCAGCCGGTCGCCGACGGCGTTTTCCGGCAAGGCCGACAACAGCGCCCGCGTGTAATTGCTCTTTGGCGATTCAAACAGCGACAGCACGTCGGCCTCTTCCATCTTGCGGCCCTTGTACTGGACGATGACGCGGTCAGCGGTCTCGGCCACCACGCCCATATTGTGGGTGATCATGATCAGGCCCATGCCGTATTTGGCCTGCAGCGAAACCAGCAGATCGAGGATCTGCTTCTGGATGGTGACGTCGAGCGCCGTGGTCGGCTCGTCGGCGATCAGCAGTTTCGGATTGCAGGCAATGGCGATGGCGATCATGACGCGCTGGCACTGGCCGCCGGACATCTGGTGCGGGAAGGAACTCAGCCGCTCTTCAGGGTCGGCGATGCCGACCAGCTTCATCAGTTCGATGGCACGCGCCCGGCGCTGGGCGCGGTCCATGCCCATGTGGAAGCGCAGCACCTCCTCGATCTGGAACCCGACGGTGAAGCACGGGTTGAGGCTGGCGATCGGCTCCTGGAAGATCATCGAGATGTCCTTGCCGACGATCTTGCGGCGTTCGGACGGGCTGAGCTTCAGCAGATCGACGCCGTCGAAGGCCATGCGGTCGGCCTTGACGGTTGCCGTGTTGGGCAACAGCCCCATCACCGCCAGCATCGACACCGACTTGCCGGAGCCGGACTCGCCGACGATCGCCAGCACTTCGCGCGGCTCGATCGACAGGTCGATACCTTGCACGGCCATGAACGGTCCGGCCGCGGTGTCGAAGGAAACGGTGAGGTTCTTGATCTCGAGCAGAGGCATGCTCAGGACCTCTTCAGCTTGGGGTCGAGCGCGTCGCGCAGACCGTCGCCGATCAGGTTGATGGCAAAGACGGTGATCAGGATGGCGAGGCCAGGGAAGGTCACCACCCACCAGGCGCGCAGGATGAACTCGCGCGCTTCGGCCAGCATGGTGCCCCATTCCGGCGTCGGCGGCTGCGCGCCCATGCCGAGGAAGCCAAGGGCCGCCGCCTCGAGGATGGCGTTGGAGAAGGACAGCGTCGCCTGCACGATCAACGGCGCGATGCAGTTTGGCAGGATGGTGACCAGCATCAGCCTGAGATGGCTGGCGCCGGCGACCTTGGCCGAGACGACATATTCGCGGGTCTTTTCGGCCATCACGGCGGCGCGGGTGAGCCGGGCGAAATGCGGCTGCAGCACGAAGGCGATGGCGATCATGGCGTTGACGAGGCCGGGGCCAAGCACCGCGACCAGCACCAGGGCCAAGAGCAGCGACGGGAAGGCCAGGATGATGTCCATGATGCGCATGATCAGCGTGTCGACCCAGCCGCGGCAGTAGCCGGCGAGCAGGCCGAGGATGACGCCTGAAATCAGCGCTGACGTGACAACGACGAAGCCGATGGCGAGCGAGAAGCGCGAGCCGTAGATCAGGCGCGACAGCATATCGCGGCCGACGGCGTCGGTGCCGAGCAGGAACTGCGCATTGCCGCCCTCCTGCCAGGCCGGCGGCGTCAGGAAGAAGTCGCGGAACTGATCGTCCGGCGAATGCGGCGCCAGCAGCGGCGCGAAAATGGCGATCAGGATCAGCAGCGCGAAGACGAAGAGCCCGATCACCGCGCCCTTGTTGACGGAGAAGTAATGCCAGAACTCGCCGAACATCTGCAACCTGGCGTCCTGCGGCTTGACGACGGTCGCGGCTTCGATGGTGGCGGGGCCTTCATTGCTCATGTCAGTTGGCCCGGATGCGTGGGTTGATGACGGCGTAGAGCACGTCGACGATGAGGTTCACCGACATGACGATCAGCGCGATCAAAAGCAACCCGCCCTGCACGGTGAAATAGTCGCGCTTGGAAATGGCGTCGATCATCCATTTGCCGATGCCGGGCCAGGAGAAGATGCTCTCGGTCAGGATGGCGCCGGTGAGCAGCGTGCCGACCTGCAGGCCGATGGTGGTGACGACCGGGATCAGCGCGTTGCGGAAGGCGTGCAGGCCGATGACCCTACGCGGCGCCAGGCCCTTGGCGCGCGCGGTGCGGACATAGTCCTCACCCAGCACCTCGAGCATCGCCGAGCGCGTCTGCCTCGCGATGACGGCGAGCGGAATGGTGCCGAGCACGATGGTCGGCAAGATCAGGTGCGACAGCGCCGAACGGAAGGCGCCCTTCTGGCCCGAGATCAGGGAATCGATGGTCATGAAGCCGGTCACCGGCTTGAAGAAGTAGAGGAGGTCGATGCGGCCTGAAACCGGCGTCCAGTGCAGCATGCCGGAGAACACGATGATCAGCAGCAGACCCCACCAGAAGATCGGCATGGAATAGCCGGCCAGCGCCGTGCCCATGGTCAGTTGGTCGAACCAGGAGCCGCGGCGGATGGCAGCGAAAATGCCGGCGGCCACACCCAGGATGACGGCAAAGATCATGGCGAAGATGGCGAGCTCGACCGTTGCCGGAAAGCGGACAAGGAAGTCCTTGAGCACCGGTGTCTTGGTGGAAAACGAGGTGCCGAAATCACCGCCGAGGATGTTCGTCAGATAGGTCAGATATTGTTGCCAGATCGGCAGGTCGAAACCGAACTGGTGCATGAGCGCCGTGTGGCGTTCGGGCGACAGGCCGCGTTCGCCCGCAAGCACCAGCACCGGATCACCGGGCAGGATGCGCACGAAGCCAAAGGCGAGGATGGTTATCCCGATGAAGGTCGGGATGATGAGGGCGAGCTTGCCGAGGATATAACGCAGCATGGCGGGCGAGTGGGGGCGTCACCACATGGTGGCGCCCCCGTTTCGCAACCTTATTCGGCGATATCGACGCCGTCGAAGCGGTGGATACCGAGCGGATCCATCGCAAAGCCGGTGACGGTCTTCTGCATCGGCATGAACACCTTGGAGTGAGCGAGCGTCGCCCAGGGTGCCTGTTCCTTGAAGATGACCTGTGCCTGTTCATAGAGCTTGGTGCGCTCGGCCTGATCCGAAACGGTCTTGGCCTTGTTGATGAGCGCATCGAAGTCCTTGTTGCACCATTCCGCGCGGTTGTTCGAACCGACGGAAGCGCAGCTCAGGAGCACGCCGAGGAAGTTGTCCGGATCGCCATTGTCGCCGGTCCAGCCGACGATGACGGCGCCGTCGTGATCGACCGCGGAAGCGCGCTTGAGGTATTCACCCCAATCGTAGCTGACGATCTCGACGGTGACGCCGACCTTGGCGAAGTCCGCCTGGATCAATTCGGCGGTGCGGCGCGCGTTCGGCATGTAGGGGCGCGACACCGGCATGGCCCAGACGTTCATCTTGAGGTCCTTGACGCCGGCCTCTTCAAGCAGCTTCTTGGCTGCATCCGGATCGTACGGATCGTCCTTCACTTCCTTGTTGTAGGACCACATGGTCGGCGGGATCGGGTTGACCGCCACCTGGCCGGCACCCTGGAAGACCGCGTCGATGATGGCCTTCTTGTTGATGGCCATGTTGAGCGCCTTGCGCACGCGCACGTCGTCGAACGGCTTCTGCTGGGTGTTGTACATCAGCGCGCCGACATTGAGGCCTTCCTGCTCCTCGACCTTCAGGTTCGCATCGGCCTGCAGGCCGGCGATGTCGGCCGGTGCCGGGTACGACATGATGTTGCATTCGCCGGCCTTGAGCTTCTGTGCGCGCACGGCCGGATCGGTGGTGATGGCGAAGACCAGATCGTCGATCTTCTGCTTGCCGCCCCAATAGTCCGGGTTGGCCTTGTAGCGGATGGCGGCGTCGGTCTGGTAGTCGACGAAGATGAACGGGCCGGTGCCGATCGGCTTCTGGTTGAACAGCTCAGGCGTCTTGTCGGCCTGCAGCTTGTCGGCATATTCCTTGGAGACGACGGAGGCAAAATCCATGCCCAGCGTCGGAATGAAGGTGATCGCCGGCTCCTTGAGGGTGAACTTCACCGTCAGGTCATCGACCTTCTCGACCTTGGTGATGTTGTCGCCGAACTGGTCATTGTAATACTGGTAGGCAATGCCCGGAATGTACTGGAACCAGGGACCGTTCTTGTCGACCTGACGTTCGAACGAGAACACCACGTCGTCGGCGTTGAAGTCGCGCGTCGGGGTGAAATAGTCGGTGGCGGCGAACTTGACGCCCTTGCGCAGCTTGAAGACATATTCCTTGCCATCGTCGGAGATCGTCCAGCTTTCGGCCAGGCCCGGCGAGGTCGTCGTCTTGCCGTGATCGAATTCGACGAGGCGGTTGAAGACGGTGCGCGAGGACGCGTCGAACGTCTGGCCTGCGGTATACGGCGCCGGATCGAAACCTTCCGGCGAAGCTTCCGCGCAGTAGACCAGAGTTTTCGCATTGGCCATGCCGCCCAGGACGCTTGCAGCCAGCAACGCGGCTGCAAAAGTCAGCTTCTTATTCATTGAGCACTCCCTGATGTTCTTCCAAGCCCCTCTATCAGGCTCGCGAAGCGCGCATATAAGCACCGTTTTTCCGGCTTTGGAACACCCCGTTTGCTTACCCCGCGGGAAGCAGGAAAAAAATCCGCAACTTTGCCAAATTGCAGAAAAAATTAGCCGTTTCTTCCGTTCACGAGATTATTAACAGCCGAATTTTTTTATTGATCGCCAGGCTGACGATATAAATGTTCCCGGCGCTTCCGAGCGGCCGTGGGATGCGTCAGGACACCGCCTGGAGCGCTGGCGGCGGCAAAGACTTTCGACGGCAAATCTTTCGCCGCGTTGCCGCAAGGGCAAGACTTGCACGCTCACCAAGGGAGGCAATACATAGGGTGTAGCGGCCGCAGCGGAGGACGCCCTTGCCAATTCAGGGGCGAGTGCGGCACGGATGAACAAGACTTGTCCAGGGAGGAACGGTTGGCAAAAGCATCAAGGACGACGGCGCCGGTGAAAGCGGGAGCCAAGGCGCCGTCGAAAGCAGCCGGTACTGCCAAGCCGAAAGCACCCGTTGCCAAAGCCGCCAAGCCGAAGGCGGCCGCGGCACCTGTAAGGGCAAGCACAAAGCCGGCGGTGAAAGCCCCGGCCAAGGCTGCGGCCGGAAAGACGGCGCCGGGGCGTAAAGCGGGTGCGGCAAAGCCCGCTGCCAGGCCGGCCTCGAAGGCCGCGGCAGCGGTGAAGGCCCCACCGGCGGCAAAGCCGGCCGACGCCACCGCCAACCGATTGCCGAAAGCGCTGACGGCGCTGGCCGCCGGCTTGCCGGAAAAGCCGTGGCTCAAGAGCTATCCGAAAAACGTGCAGGCGGAGATCGGCGCCCTGCCCTACAGCTCGATCGGCGATTTCCTCGTCGCCGCCTGCAAGCAGTTTTCCGCGCAGCCGGCCTTCACCTGCATGGACAAGTCCATCAGCTACACCGATGTCGAGCGGCTGTCGGCGGCCTTCGGCGCCTACCTGCAATCGAAGGGCCTGCAGAAAGGCGCGCGCGTCGCGCTGATGATGCCCAACGTGCTGCAATATCCGGTGGCGATGATGGCGATCTTGCGAGCGGGTTATGTGGTGGTGAACATCAATCCGCTCTACACGCCGCGCGAGCTCGAACACCAGCTGAAGGATTCCGGGGCGCAAGCCATCGTCATCCTGGAGAACTTCGCCAACACCTTGCAGGCGGTGATCGCCAGGACCGCGGTCAAGCATGTGGTGGTCGCCGCGATGGGCGACATGCTTGGCGGGCTGAAGGGCACAATCGTCAATTTCGTCGTGCGCCGCGTGAAGAAGATGGTGCCGGCATGGTCGCTGCCCGGCCATGTCAAGTTCAATGCCGCCATGAAGGCCGGCGCCGGTATGGGCTTCAGGCCGGCCAAGGTGGCAGCCGACGATGTCGCCTTCCTGCAATATACGGGCGGCACCACGGGCGTCTCGAAGGGCGCCACGCTGCTGCACAGCAACGTGCTCGCCAACGTCGCGCAGAACGCGCAGTGGATGGAGGACGCCTACACGATCAAGCCGAAACCCGCGCATCCCAACTTCATCTGCGCGCTGCCGCTCTATCATATCTTCGCGCTGACGGTGAACGCGCTGATGGGCATGCAGCAGGGCGCCCGCAATGTGCTCATTCCCAATCCGCGCGACATCCCAGGCTTCGTCAAGGAATTGCAGAAATATCCGGTGCACATCTTTCCCGGCCTCAACACGCTGTTCAACGCGCTGCTCAACAATGAGGATTTCCGCAAGCTCGACTTCAAGCCGCTGGTGCTGACGCTGGGCGGCGGCATGGCGGTGCAGAAGGGCGTCGCCGAACGCTGGAAGGCGCTGACCGGATGTTCGGTCACCGAAGGCTACGGCCTCTCGGAAACCTCGCCGGTGGCCACCGCCAACAAGTTCACCGCCGGCGACTTCACCGGCACCATCGGCTTGCCGCTGCCCTCGACGGAGATCGCCATCCGCGACGAAGACGGCAACAATTTGCCGCTCGGCGAGGTCGGCGAAGTCTGCATCCGGGGGCCGCAAGTGATGGCGGGCTACTGGAACCGGCCGGATGAGACCGCCAAGGTGATGACCAAGGACGGCTACTTCAAATCCGGCGACATGGGCTTCATGGACGAGCGCGGCTACACCAAGATCGTCGACCGCAAGAAGGACATGATCCTGGTCTCGGGCTTCAACGTCTATCCCAACGAGCTCGAGGAAGTCGTGGCGATGCATCCGGGCGTGCTCGAAGTGGCGGCGATCGGCGTGCCGGACGAGCATTCGGGCGAGGTGCCGAAACTGTTCGTGGTCAGGAAGGATCCGGCGCTGACCGCCGAGGCACTGACCGCCTTTTGCCGCGAGAACCTGACCGGCTACAAGCGGCCCAGATACATCGAATTCCGCACCGAACTGCCGAAGACGCCGGTCGGCAAGATCCTGCGGCGAGCGCTGCGCGAATGATTGCAGCCGGCGGCGCGGATGCCGTAGATGCACCTTGCCGTCCTGACCCGGCAGAGTTCATCAGGACGAACATGCGCCTCGCCCCGGTGCCGTCGGTGCCTGAGATCCAGCTTTTTACACCGCACCCGGCCAGTGGCCTGAGACGGCTTACCGATACGCACCAAAGCGCTGACGACGATGACGACACGATCGAGGCGGACAACAATGGACCTGAGCCGCAGCCGCCTTACTGGGCTTACGTGTGGGCCGGCGGCGCGGTGCTTGCGCGCCATATACTGGATCATCCGCAAACGGTAGCCGGTCGCCGCGTGCTCGACCTTGGTGCCGGCTCCGGCCTTGTCGGCATCGCCGCAGCCAAGGCCGGTTCGCGCGAAGTGATCGCCGCCGAGATCGACCGTAACGGCGTTGCCGCGATCGGCCTCAATGCCGCGGCCAACGGCGTCGAGATCGCCATTGTCGACAAGGACATTACCACGGGTCCCCCGCCGGCGGTCGAGCTCGTGCTTGCCGGCGACGTGTTCTACGGCCCTGAGGTTGCTCTGCGGGTTATCCCGTTCCTCGACCGCTGCCTGGCGGCCGGCATCGAGGTGCTGGTCGGAGATCCCCGCCGCAACGACCTGCCGCTGTCCCGGCTGCGATTGCTCGCCGAATACAAGGTGCCGGATTTCGGCGACGCGAAGGGGGCTGCGACGAGGCTTAGCGGCGTCTTTTCGTTTGAGGAGGGAGCGCGCTGACGCCACAGAGCAAGCCTAAATTCTACTCATTGTGGACAAACATCGAGGGCAGAAAATAGATTCGACTAGCCGTTGGTCGGAGAAGTCGAGTGGCGTGGATTAAAGTTGTTCAACGTATCGGTTTCACAGTTTGCCCAAAATGCGAAAATCGGGGCTTCGATCTTCAGCCAGGCGAAGACATCGACAGCGCAAAGCGCCAAGATCAGGTGCGGCAAATGCGGGTACGTTTGTTCTGCTGATGAGTGGCCCATTGTGTCCGAAAACAAACCAGAAGCTCGATAGTTTCCATGGACTGCTCCCCCATCTCGGCCATTGGCAGAAAATCCCGAGGTGAATCGAGTTTGACCTAGCCTTTCCCGTCAGATCGTCTCCCTGACCCGCGCCGAGAGAAAATCCGGCAGGTCGGCGACCGAATCCAGAACCACATCGGCAATGCCGGCCAGCGATTCGCGGGTGCCGGTGCCGGAGAGCACGCCGACCGCCAGCCCGCAGCCGCCGGCACGTGCCATTTCGAGGTCGTGCCGGTTGTCGCCGACCATGGCGATTTCCGCCGGCTTGAGGCCGGTGAGATCGCTAAAGGCCTGGATGGTGTCGGGCGCCGGCTTCGGATTGGCCACCGCGTCGTAGCCATAGGCCGCGTCGAACAATTGAGCGACGCCGAGCGTGACCAGCGTCTTTTCCGCGCCGCTGGTCGAATCGTTGGTGGCGACGCCAAGCCGGTAGGATTTCCTGTGCAGTGCCGTCAGCGTATCGACGATGCCCGGCAGCGCCACGGCCATCGCCGAGCCTTGTACGGAGGTGATCTCGTTGAAGCGGGCAACCGCAAGCATCTGATCCTCGTTGGACAGGCGTGGGAACCACAATTCGACGACGTCGAGATTGGTGCCGGAGGCAAAGATGGAGTCCGGCTTGAAACGCTTGTTGGCGAAATCGAAGCCGGCAGCGGCCAGCAGCCTGTCGGCTTTCCAGCGATCGCCTTCCGACGCATCCATGGCCATGAAGTCGGCAACGCCGAGCCAGGTGGCGTTGAAGTCGACAAGCGTGCCGTCCTTGTCGAACAATATTCCCTTGATGTCTGCCAAGCTTTTCACTCCGAGCCACGCAAATGCTGGATGAATCCCACAAGGCCAGCGGTCGATGCATCCCGATTGGCGGCACTTTCCTTGCCCTCCACGACAGGCAACAGGCCGGTGGCCAGTTCCTTGCCGAGTTCGACGCCCCACTGATCGAAGGAGTTGATGTTGAACAGCGTGCCCTCGACGAAGACGCGGTGCTCGTAGAGCGCGATCAGCCGGCCGAAGGTGCGCGGGTCGAGCTTTCTGTAGAGGATGGTGACCGAGGGACGGTTACCCGAGAAGACGCGGTGCGGCGCGATCTTGTCGACCTCGGCCGGCTTCATGCCCTTGGCCAGCATCTGGGCGCGCGCCTCGTCCAGCGTGCGGCCCTTCATCAGCGCTTCCGACTGCGCCAGGCAGTTGGCGAGCAGCAGATCATGCTGGTGCTTGAGATCGGGCTCGTGGCCGACGGCCGCGGCAAGGAATTCGACCGGGATGAAATCGGTGCCCTGGTGCAGCAGCTGGAAGAAGGCATGCTGGCCGTTGGTGCCGGGCTCACCCCAGACCAGCGGTCCGGTCGGCGTCGTCACCGCCGTGCCTTCGAGGGTGACGCTCTTGCCGTTCGATTCCATGTCAAGCTGCTGCAAATAGGCCGGCAGCCTGGACAGGCGCTGGTCGTAAGGGATGACGGCGCGCGCCGGGTAACCGCAGATCACGCGATGCCACCAGCCGACCAGTCCCAGCAGCGCCGGCAGGTTCTCCTGCACCGGCGCGGTGCGGAAATGCTCGTCCATCTCATGCGCGCCATCAAGGAAGGCGCGAAAATTCCGCGGGCCGACAGCGATCATCACCGGCAGGCCGATGGCACCCCAGAGCGAATAGCGGCCACCGACCCAGTCCCAGAAGCCGAAGACGCGATCGGGCGCGATGCCGAACTTGGCCACCAGGTCGAGCGCGGTCGAGACGGCGGCGAAATGCTTGCCGACCGCTTCCTTGCCGAGCGCCTTCTCCACCCAGTCGCGCGC
>NZ_RZPB01000460.1:0-5016 GCF_003998535.1 Mesorhizobium sp. M7A.F.Ca.AU.002.02.1.1
GGGTCACCGACATGCATCGAGGCAGAATTTAAAGCGCAGCACCGGGAAAAAGCACTATGGCACGCTCAGCCCTTCTCAACGTCATGGTCCAGGCCGCAATGAAGGCCGGCCGCTCGCTGTCGCGCGACTTCGGCGAAGTGCAGAACCTGCAGGTCTCGATGAAGGGCCCCGGCGACTATGTCAGCCAGGCCGACCGCAAGGCCGAGGACATCGTCTTCGCCGAACTGTCCAAGGCACGGCCCGGCTATTCCTTCCTGATGGAGGAGCGCGGCGTGGTCGAAGGCGACGACGGCCAGCATCGCTGGATCGTCGACCCGCTCGACGGCACCACCAATTTCCTGCACGGCATTCCGCTCTTTGCCGTTTCGATCGCGCTGGAGCGCCAGGGCCAGATCGTCGCCGGCGTCATCTACAATCCGGCGATGGACGAACTCTACACCTGCGAACGCGGCGGCGGCGCCTTCATGAACGACCGCCGCTTGCGCGTCGCCGGCCGCATCAAGCTGGTCGACACGGTCATCGGCTGCGGCATGCCGCATCTCGGCCGCGGCCACCACGGCAATTTCCTCGTCGAGCTGCGCAACGTCATGGCCGAGGTTTCCGGCGTCCGCCGCCTCGGCTCCGCATCGCTCGATCTCGCCTATGTCGCTGCCGGCCGCATGGATGGCTTCTGGGAAACCGGCCTGTCTGCCTGGGATATCGCCGCCGGGCTGCTTTTGATCCGCGAGGCGGGCGGCTTCGTCTCCGACATGGATGGCGGCCAGGACATGCTCGAGATTTGCACGCAGAAGACGGCCTACGAGATCATCCAGCGCGCTTTGCTCAAGGTCGTGAAGAAGCCGCTCTCCTCTCGTTGACAGGCAAGCCGCGCCGACAAACCGCCGCGCTGATGCGCCGCAGTCGCAAAACCGCAACGGAAGCTTGAAATACTGCCCGGCGAGCGCCCAGATTGGAGGGCGCGGCGCAGGAACCCGGCTTAGTGAGAGACAACGAACCCTACCCCGATATCCCGTTCATCGGACGCTGGCACTATTCGCGTGCCGAGATGATCGCTGACGGTATCGTCCACGCGGTCGGCATCGTGCTGGCGATATCGGCCGGTTCCGCGCTGCTGGCGCTGGCGGCGTTTCGTGTCGGACCCGGCGAATACATCGCCGCCGCCTTCTACGTGGTTTCGCTGCTCACCGTGCTCTCGGTGTCGATGACCTACAATCTGTGGCCGGTCTCGTCGCCGGCAAAATGGGTGTTGCGGCGTTTCGACCACGCCGCGATCTATCTGCTGATCGCCGCGACCTATACGCCTTTCCTGGCGCAGCTCGAAGGCTCGCCGCTGGCGCGCTGGATGATCGTGCTGGTCTGGACCGCGGCAGCGCTGGGCATTGCCGTCAAGGTGTTCTTTCCCGGCCGTTTCGACCGGCTGGCGATCGGCTTCTATCTCGCCATTGGCTGGAGCGGCATCATCCTGGTCAAGCCGCTTGTCCAGACGCTACCGACGACATCGATAGCGCTGATCGTTGCCGGCGGCATCGTCTACTCCTGCGGCGTCATCTTCTTCGCCTGGAAGGGGCTGCGCTTCCACAATGCGCTGTGGCACGGTTTCGTCGTCACCGGCGCCAGCCTGCATCTGGCCGCCATGGTCGACTGTCTGGTCATCAATCGCCTCTGACACTATCGACGCGGCAATATTGCCAAGCGCCATTCAATTTGGTCACAATTCCGTTTAGAGTCGCGGTTTACGTGATCGGCGGCGGCATCGGAAACGGGGCACGGATGGCTTTTCTCAGATCCTTCGGCATGGGCAGACGTTCTGATGTCCTGATCTACGACCCGCATAAATTATCGAGCCCGCAGGTCTTTCTGCTGACCATGGTGATCTTCCTGGTCATCGTCGCCTTCATCGCCGCCATCCTCACCCGACAGATCTCAACCGCCTTTGGCAGCAATCCCGGCCTCAATGGCCTGATCGTCGGCGTGCTGGTGGTCGGCATCCTTTTGGCCTTCGCCCAGGTTGGGCGACTGTTTCGCGAAGTGCGCTGGGTCAACTCCTTCCGTGCCGGCTCGGAGACGACCGAACCGGTGCTGCTGGCGCCGATGAAGGCGATGATCGGCCGTTCCTCGGCGATGGCCTTCTCGACCAGTTCGATGCGCACCATGCTCGATTCCATCGCCACGCGCCTCGACGAAAGCCGCGACACCTCGCGCTATCTCGTCGGCCTGCTGGTGTTCCTCGGCCTGCTCGGCACCTTCTGGGGACTGTTGAACACCATCGGCTCGATCCGCGAAACCATCGAATCGCTCGATCCCGGCACCGGTGACGCCGCCGCGGTGCTCGATTCCCTGAAGCAGGGGCTTTCGGCGCCGCTGGCCGGCATGGGCACCGCCTTCTCGTCCTCGCTGTTCGGCCTCTCCGGCTCGCTGGTGCTCGGCTTCCTCGACCTGCAGGCCGGCCGCGCCCAGACGCGCTTCTACACCGAACTGGAAAACTGGCTTTCCTCGGTCACCGACCTGTCGTCGGACATCGTCGTCGCCGACCCGGCCAAAACCGAATCCTCCGACGAGATCCGGGTGCTGTCGGAACGGCTGCGCTCGATGCAGGAGAATGGCGGCGGCTCCAACCCGCGCGTCGCCACCGCCATGGCCAATCTCGCCGACGGCATTTCCGGCCTGGTCAAGAATATGCGCTCGGAACAGCAGATCATGCGCGACTGGGTCGAGGCCCAGTCCGACGAGCAGAAGGCGATGCGCAACACGCTGGAAAAGATCGCCGATGCCCTGAAGAAGCCCGGAGTGCACTGAAGTGGCGCTCGCCAGGGGCCGGCGCACCGATCGCCGCATCGACTACTGGCCGGGCTTCGTCGACGCGCTGTCGACGCTGCTTTTGGCGATCATGTTTCTGCTCACGGTCTTCGTGCTGGCGCAGTTCCTGCTGGGACGCGAAATCTCCGGCAAGGATACGGCGCTCTCGCGCCTCAACTCGCAGATCAACGAACTGACCCAACTGCTGGCGCTGGAGCGCTCGACGGCGCAGGACAAGGATGATTCCCTGGCCAATCTGCAGGCGTCGCTGTCGGCCGCGCAAGCGGAAAAGAGCCGGCTCGAACGATTGCTGGCGCAAGGTGCCGGTGCCGGCGACGCCGCCAATCAGCGTGCAGCGGCGCTCGGCGGCGAACTCGACAGCCAGCGCCAGATCAGCCAGCAGGCGCTGAGCCAGGTCGAGATACTCAACCAGCAGATCGCGGCGCTGCGCAAGCAGATCGGCGCGCTCGAGGATGCGCTCAACGTCTCCGAAATCCGCGACCGCGATTCCAACACCAAGATCGCCGATCTCGGCCGCCGCCTCAACGTCGCGCTGGCGCAGCGCGTGCAGGAGTTGAACCGCTACCGCTCCGACTTCTTCGGCCGTTTGCGCGAAATCCTCGCCGACCGCGAGAACATCCGCATCGTCGGCGACCGCTTCGTCTTCCAGTCGGAAGTGCTGTTCCCAACGGGCTCCGAGGTGATCAACGATGCCGGCAAGGTCGAGATGAAGAAACTCGCCGACGCCATCATCGAGTTGCAGAAGGAAATCCCGCCCGAGATCAACTGGGTGCTGCGCGTCGACGGCCATACCGACAACAAGCCGCTCTCCGGCACCGGCCGCTACCGCGACAATTGGGAACTGTCGACGGCGCGTTCGACCTCGGTGGTGAAATTTCTGATCGAGAACGGCGTGCCGGCCAACCGCCTGGTCGCGGCAGGCTTCGGTGAGTTCCAGCCGCTCGATCCCGCCGACACCGAAGAGGCGCGCAACAAGAACCGCCGTATTGAACTGAAGCTCACCGAACGTTGATCGAAAATCACGCGAACTTGTTCGCCGGTTCAACCCTAGGGCGCAGATGGAGGCGGGCAAGGCCTGAAAAGATTATCTTTTTTTAATTACACATTGTCGCAGGGCGGTCCTAGCCTGCCGCCCGGGCCGAGAACCGCCGGCGATGAATCCCCCCTCATCGCGACGCGACGGAACCGGACGGCCCAAGGCTGGAAGGCAGGCGGACAACCGCCGCCTCCCTCTACAAGAGGAGACGCGTGATGCGCTCTTTCACTCCCAAGACCTCGCTTAGAACTGCAACACTCACGGCGCTCCTCATCGCCGTTCCGCTTGCCGGCGCCTATGCCGCGGGCCATCACAAGGGCGCTCTCGACGCGACCGATCCAACCGATATGACTGGCCCGCGTGTCGAGGCGCTTATCCAACAGGTGCAGGGCGTCCGGCAGGGCATCGTGGACGCAAGACAGGCCAACAACATCACCCCGGCTGTGGCGGAACGCCTGGAAATGCGCACGGCCCACATCAGTCAGGCGGCAGAGAAAGTCGCCGCCTCCGATCACGGCAGGATACCGGCCGCGCAATACCATGATCTGCTGCGCCGTCTCGACAATGTCGACCAGCGGCTGATGATCGACACCGGCAGCGGCTTCATGATCGGCGACGGCGCCGACGGCGGCAATTACCCGAACGGCTGAGGCCATAGCGCCCGAAACGGTCCAAGAGGAAGGAACCGCCTGGCGCCTTCGAGAGCGATCCCGCGGGCGTCCTTTTTACCAGCCGAGCAATACCGCGATCAGGGCGATCACCGCCGGCACGGTCTGGATGAACAGGATCTTGCGCCCGACCGTTGCCGCGCCATAGAGGCCGGCAATGGCCACGCAAGCCAGAAAGAAGACCTTGACCTGGAACCCGGCCGCACCAAGGTATAGCCCCCAGATCAACCCGGCGGCGAGGAACCCGTTATAAAGTCCCTGATTGGCCGCGAGCACTTTCGAGGCACTGGCGAATTCCGGGGTCAGGTTGAAAGCCTTGTGCCCGCGCGGCGTGTCCCACAGCACCATCTCCAGATAGACGATGTAGGCATGGATCAAGGCCACCAGCCCGACCAGGATGTTGCCGATCATTTTTTCCCCCTTGATGTGTTGCCGGCAGCATTTCATGCGCGGCCTCGCCTGCGCAAGGTGCATTTGCCGGACGGCATCCGAGGG
>NZ_RZPB01000461.1:0-5003 GCF_003998535.1 Mesorhizobium sp. M7A.F.Ca.AU.002.02.1.1
CGACAGAACGGTGCGGACCTCGGCGTTGCGCTTCTTGTTCGGCACCACGTCGAGCACGATCGCGGGGTCGGGATTGTCATAGTTGATGGTCGGCGGAATGACGCTTTCGCGCATCGTCATCAGCGAGAAAGCCGCCTCGACAGCGCCCGCCGCCGACAGCGTGTGACCGATCATCGATTTGTTCGACGAGACCGGCATAGAGCCGATCCGCTCGCCGAACACCGTCGACAGCGCCAGATGCTCCATCTTGTCGTTTTCGGGCGTCGAGGTGCCGTGGGCATTGACGTAGTCGATCTCGTCTTCACCCAGTCCGGCATCGACGAGGGCGGCGCGGACCGCGGCGATGGCCGGTGAAGCGTCCGGTTTGGAGCGGGTGCGGTGGAAGTCGTCGGCCTTCTCGCCGCAACCGCCCAGGACGCCGAGAATAGTCGCGCCGCGAGCCAATGCCGTCTCAAGCGATTCCAACACCAGCGCCCCGGATCCCTCGGCCAACACGAAGCCGTCGCGATCCCTGGAGAAGGGTTTCGACGCCTTTTCGGGGATGTCGTTGTGCGTGGAGAGCGCCGAAAGCAATGAGAAACGGATCAATGCCTCGGCGGTCGCGGAACCGTCCGCGCCGATCGACAGCGCACGGTCGCATTCGCCGCGTCGGATCGCCTCGACACCGAGCTGAATCGCGGTGGCGCCTGAAGCGCAAGCCGTCGACAGCGTGATCGGCAGACCACGCGTGCCAAGGCGATCGGCAAGGCGGCCGGCGATCGAACCGAACTGGGTGGTCTCGAAAATATCCAGCTCTTTCAAGCTACGCGCGACCCGAAGCAGTCTTTCGGCGGCGGTGTCATCCTTGTCCTTGTCAGAATTGTAGAGCGAGAAGCGCTCGGCCCAGTCGAGTTCGACTGGCGGCGATGCGAGGAAGAGCGGTCCGCCGAAATCGCTGGAATCAAGACCGGCTTCGCTCACCGCTTCTAAGCCCGCAAGCTCGGCTAGCTCATAGGTGAGTGGGCTGGCGCCTTTCGAGCTCGACGGCAGGAAATCGACCATGCCGGAGATGCGGGTGTTCAATTGATCGATGGGAAAGCGGGTGATCGGGTGAATGCCCGACTTGCCGGAGGTCAGTGCCGCCCAATTGTCTGATTTGCCGACGCCAAGCGAGGTCACCACGCCGATGCCGGTGACGGCGACGATCGGCCTGCCCATGTGATCTCTGAGATTGGCCATCCGGGAGCCCTCTTATCGTTGCAGCATGGGTCGTGGAGCCGCGTTACGCGGCATTGACCAGCGCCATGCCCTCGAATTGGTGATAGCCGATCGCCGTTGCAAGGACGGATTGGGGAACGCCTTCGAACGGCGTCTCGGCTGCGGCATCAAAAACAGGATAGGCGGCCTTGCGGTCGACAGCGAGTGCCGCCAGTGCCACAGCGAAAGGAAACTGTGCTTCCTTCATGTGCCCGGTCAGCGTCGAGAAGCCACGCGCGGCGATCGCCGGATTGGCATCGAGCGCTGCCTTCTCGGCTGTTGTCGCCGCATGCGCCCCCGATGCGCCCGACAGGGTCAGCAATTTGCCGTTCGGCAATGCAGCCTGCTTGAGCAGTGCGGCGATCTCGGCGTCGAGTTCTCCCCGTGGCCGCCGGGCGCGGCCGGAGACGACCGGTCCAAGTTCTGCATAGATCTTGCGGCCGCGGCTCATCGCGTGTTCGCGCTGCTCCAGCACCAGGAAGGCGCCGCCGGAGCCGGTCACGACGCCACCGCCCTCAGTGCCCTGTCTTTGCCAAACCGGCTTCCATGGGCCGCGATGCAGATAGCCGGCGAGTTCATAGCCGAGCAGCATATCGGGATGTTCGGTCTGGAAGGCACCGCCGACCAGGATATGCGTCGACTGACCCGAGCGGATGCGTGCGGCGGCCGTTTCAACCGCGGCGACACCGGCACCTTCCTCGCCCATGAAGGTTCTGGACGAACCGGTGACCTTGTGGACGATGGAGATGTTGCCGGCGAGCAGGTTGGACAATTGGGCCAGAAACAGTGTCGGGCGCAATTCGGTGGTCAATTTCTCGTTGAGCAGTACATCGCGGTCATTGCGGCTTTCCGAAGCGGCGAGAATGGCGGCATCGACCGCCTCGTCGCGCTCGCCACCGCCCGCCGCCACAACCATGTCCATGGTCGCGCAGAGTTCGTCATTGCCCTTGATGCCGGCGTCGTCCAGTGCAAGGCCGGCAGCATAGGTGCCGAGCCTCTGCCAGGTTTCCATCTGGCGCTGATCGCCACGCTTGGCGATCTGCAGGTTCCAGTCGATCTCAGGCAGCGGATGGACAGTATAGGGTGCAAAGCGCGTCGCTTCGAGCACCGGCTGCGGGCCCGGTTGCGCGAGCTTCTGCCAGTGGGCGTCAGGACCTTCCCCCAGCGAGGAGACAAGGCCGATACCTGATATGACGACGTCGCGGGGGCTGCTCATGTGCGGCTTTGTGGGTCAGGCGGCAGAGCGCGTCAAGATCGTGCGCTCAACTGACGTCAGGCGGTCTTGGCGGCGACCAGCGCGTCGATCTTGGCGCACAGGTTCTTCATGACGAAGTAATCGTCGGTCGAAGCCTTGCCGTCATTGACCTCCTGGGTCCACTTTTCCAGCGGCACCTTGATGCCGAATTCCTTGTCGATGGCAAAGACGATGTCGAGAAAATCGAGGCTGTCTATGCCGAGATCGTCAATCGTGTGGCTCTCGGGCGTGATGGTGTCGATATCGATCTCGCTGGTGTCGGCAATGATCTTGGCGACTTTGTCGAACGTGGTGGACAAGGGCTTTTCCTTCGGTTGCGGGCGGAATCTGTCCGCATCTTGTTTGGGCGCTGTCTAATCGGTTTTTTCCGGCAGGAAAAGGCCTGATACGCCGGGCGCAGATGGGTAGGTTTCCTTCGAAACGCAAGAAGGGCCGCCGGTTTACCCGGCGGCCCTTCTGTTGACGCAACGTCAGCCTTATTTCGATGCGTGTCGTTTTTCCAAAAGCGGAACACTTTTGGCGACATGCATCAGCTGTCGCGAAGCTTGACCAGATCGTTCAGCAGCCCGCCCGTTCCGTTGTGGACGGTCAGCCGCTCGACCTTGCCGGCGATGGTTTCCAGCGCCTCGAGCTCCTTCAGCCGCAGCATCACCGGGTTTTCCGCCATCACCCTGGCCGTGTTGAGGAGGGAACGGGTCGCGTTCGTCTCCTCGCGGCGACGGATGATGTTGGCCTCGGCCTGCTTTTCGGCCGACACCACCTGGTTGAGGATCTCGCGCATCTCGCCCGGCAGGATGACATCCTTGAGCGCGATATCGCTGACCTCCACGCCGATCTCGGCCATGTCGGCGCGGACCTTGGCTGCCGCTTCCTCATCGATCGTCACCTTCTTTTCGAGGATCTGATCGAGTGTCAGCGCGCCAAGCGTCTTGCGGAAGGCATATTGCAGGGCGCGGTAGAGGGCTTCGGAGAAGTCCTTCACCATGCTGACCGCCTTGACCGGATCGACGACCCGGTATTCGGCTGCGATGTTGACGCGGATCGTCACGCGATCCTTGGTCAGCACTTCCTGCCCGGCAACGTCGAGCGACTGGCGCTTGAGGTCGACGACCTTGATCTGCACCATGCGTCCGACGTTCCAGAAGCCATGCACGCCCGCCGTCAGCGTCCTGACCAGGACACCGTCGATGAACAGCAGTCCGGCCTGACCATCGACGACCGGATGGACGGACATCAATTCCGCCTTCCGGGCCTGGCCGAGCCGGCGCATGATCGCCGCATCGATGGCGAGATCGACTGACGTGTCGATCAGCGTCACCTTCCACGGGCCGGCATCCGTCCACAGCACGAGCTTGCGGTCCGGTGCCAGCACGGCGTGCAGATTGCCGTCACGCTCGATGACGGCGACATCCGTGCGCCCGGTGCGAACGACGGTGAAATGACGCGCGGCCACATCCGGAAGCTTGTCGAACAACGCCTTCTCGTATGCCGAAACGAATTCCGGGTTCTTCAGATCGTGCCGAGACACTTCGAGGCTGCCGCGCCGGTTGGCGAGCCAGTGCTCGCCCGGCAGCAGGACAGCCTTGATCTCCCCCTTGTGGAGGGCGAGGGCACGTTCGTTTTCCTTTACGAGGACGCGCTCGCGTCCAAGAACCTTGTCGAGAATGGTCATTGTCTTACTCCTGTCGGGCATGGCCCCATGCGAGGCGTCACGTCATGCGTCGATCTTCCCTTCGTTTCTCGTTTCACGTCGTCTCTTGCGTCGTAGCCCGGGCACGAATGATCCGGGGACTGGTGGCATCGAGCCGTGGCGGGCCTTCGGGAGCGGATCGCGGGGCAGCGAAGCGGGCGCAGGAGGCCTTAGCCTCCCTTGCCGGCGACACCGCGCCTTGATCGTCACCGCGGGCCTGGCCGCGAGCCGATGGCGAAAGACGCTTGAGATGATCCGCGCCCGAAGGCTTGGGTCACCCGTCCAGTCTTTCGCATTCCAGTCCCCGGACCGTTTTTCGGATGGCTTTTCAAGGCCAATGGAGAAGGAATCGAACCTTCGACAGTCAGATTAACAATCTGATGCTCTAACCAAACTGAGCTATCCGTGGTGCAGATGAAGGGACTCGAACCCACAACCTCCGGATTATGTCCGGCGCTCTCCCAGTTGAGCTACATCCGCGATCCCAATCCCCAAAGCGGCGCCGTATACAGGGCGGCAATGCCGCCTGCACGGGCGGAGACGAAAGCTCCAACCGTTGTGCTCGCTTCGGTTCTCGTGACCGGGAGCGCGCCTATAGCCCCTGCGACGGGTTGTCGCAAGCGGCATTGTCACGGCGAATTTGCGGCTTCTTTCAACGGTGGCATTTCAGCAACACCGCTTTCGGCGTCAGCGATCGCGCAGCACGCTCAGAAGGTGACGCGGCCGAGCACGCGCAGGCCATCGCCTTGCGGCTCGACGACGACGGCCTCACCTTCGCGCGGTGAGATGCCGGTCAGTGCCACGATGTCTTCCAGATGGGTG
>NZ_RZPB01000462.1:0-4998 GCF_003998535.1 Mesorhizobium sp. M7A.F.Ca.AU.002.02.1.1
CGGTCGGTTCGCTTGCTCGACTTCTCGTCCGGCATCCCCGTTCCAATGCGTCGACCGTCTGTCGTCCGGACTGGTCCGAACCGCACGGGCGCCGATCTCGTTGCCGAAAAATCCAGATCACGGGCGCAGCAAAGCCGGAGCCGGTTGCCCCAACCATTGCGTCCGTTCGGGAATTATCGCTTCCGTCCAGGAATGACGGGGCGCCCGCAGCCGGGCGCCCCGAAATCGAGAACCTACTTCTGGATGCAGGTGTCGACCGTATCCTTGGTGCACTCGTCGAGGCCGGTGAACACCGGATCGGCGACCGCCTTGCCTTCGATCAGGTCGATCATCACCGACGGTGCCTTGTAGCCCATTTCGAACGGCCGCTGGCCGACCAGAGCCGTTACAAGGCCGTCACGAGCGATCGCAATCTCGTCGCCGATCGTGTCGGCAGCGCCGATGACGAAGTCGTTGCTGGCGATCCGGTCCTTGAGCGGTCCGAACAGATCGCGATAGGGCTGCGGCGCGCCGAACAGCGGCCAACCGCCCATGATGCCGAAGGCGTCCAGCTTGGGGTTGGCGGCGAGGATGTCGGTCATCGCCTGCACGCCCTTGGCGCCATCGTCGTTGGTGAACACCGGGCAGCCGGCGACTTCGGTCCAGCCACCTTCACCGGCAAGTGCGGCGAGGCCCTCCTTGCCCGACAGTGCGTCACGCATGCCTTGCGCACGGCGCAGGATGTTGTCGGCTGCCGGGTTGCCTTCGATGGTGCAGATCGTGCCACCATTCGGCTTGCCCTTCTTGATGTACTCGCCGATCTTCTTGCCCATCAGGTAATTGTCGGTACCGAGATAGGTCTTGCGAAGACCTGCGTCTTCCTTGCTGAGATCGGCATCGACCGTCATGATCGGGATCGACGGATTGGCACTCTTGATCGTCTGCGCGATCAGCGGCGCGTTGGACGGCGAGATCGCCATCGCCACCGTGTCGGCCTTGCTCAGCATGTCCTGGACGATCTGCGCCTCGCCGGCCTCGTCCGAAGTCGACGCCGGACCGGTGTAGAAGCATTCATATTCCGAGCTGGCGTTTTCCTTGTTCCATTTCTCGCAGCCCTGGTGGATGGCCTCGAAGAACGGATTGTCGAGACCTTTCACGACAATGACGAGCTGTTTCTTGGCCAAAGCCGGCCCGGCACCCAACGCCATGGCGGCGACGGCGGCGAGCAAAAGTGTTTTCCTCATGTCAGTCCTCCCTTGAAACAAACGGACACGGCGTGCCCGCCATACAGATCGACCGGATGCGTGATGACCGAGGGTCGTTTCGCGAGCGCTCGTGTCGCCAGGACAGATCGATAAGCATTTCCAGATTCGGCTTCAGATCAGCTCACACACAGGTGCCGCCGGATCCTGGACCGTCAAACCTCCGCCAATTCCGGCCGGCGACCGCCAGCGGGGATCGGCATAATCTCCTCCGACGCTTAGCTAATATCGGCTTGGCGCCAACGTCAATGCTATTTGTCCTACAAAACGGATTTTTAAAATAGTCCTGGCCCAATTCGTCCGACAATTGATTGACGTGCGCCGGCTTTTGCGTAAAAGAACGCTAACGCCGTCTTCGGGAGGAGCCGGGGAGAGCGAGGCCAAAGCAGCGTCGGCATCCACGCCGGTAACAGCTGCAGGTCGCAAAGCACGGGGAGGCAAAGGCTGGTGGCGGTTCTCGAACTCACCAACATCTCAAGGCATTTCGGCGCCATCCAGGCCGTCAACGACGTTTCGCTGTCGATCGAGCCCGGACAGGTGGTCGGCCTGATGGGCGACAACGGCGCCGGCAAGTCGACGCTGGTCAAGATGATCGCTGGCAATTTCCGCCCGAGCCATGGCACCATGCACATGGACGGCAAGGAATTGATCCTGCACAAGCCGGCGGAAGCCCGCCAGCACGGCATCGAGATCGTCCACCAGGACCTTGCGCTCTGCAACAATCTGACTGCCGCCGCCAATGTCTATCTCGGCCGTGAGTTGCGGCGCGGCGTCGGGCCGTTCCGGATCCTCGACTATGCCTCGATGTACAAGCGTGCCGGCCAGCTCTTCGCCGAATTGAAGTCCGAGACCCGTCCGCGCGACCTCGTCAAGCAGATGTCGGGCGGCCAGCGCCAGGCGGTGGCGATTGCCCGCACCATGCTGTCGCAGGCCAAGATCGTGCTGATGGACGAACCGACGGCGGCGATCTCGGTGCGCCAGGTCGCCGAAGTGCTGAACCTTATCCGCCATTTGCGCGATCAGGGCATCGCCGTCGTTCTGATCAGCCACCGCATGCCTGACGTGTTCACCGTCGCCGACCGCGTCATCGTCATGCGGCGCGGGCGCAAGGTCGCCGACAAGACGATTGCGTCGAGCTCGCCCGAGGAAGTCACCGGGCTGATCACCGGCGCTATCGAACAGGTTTGATTTCAAGCGAATTCCACCACGCACAGCAGATGAAGGTCGACGATGGCACTGACAATTGACCAGCCGATCGAGCATAAGCAGCAATCCTTGGCCGCGAGACTGTTTGCCAGCCAGACTTTCTGGGTGGTGATCGCGGTCATCCTTGCCTGCGTGTTCCTGTCGTTTGCCACCGACGCTTTCGCCACCTCGAAGAACCTCTACAACATCACCCGCAACATCACCTTCGTCGCCATCATCGCGCTCGGCATGACCTTCGTCATCATCACCGGCGGCATCGACCTGTCGGTCGGCTCGGTGCTATGCCTGTCGTCGATGGTGCTGGCCGTCACCATGCATGCCGGCTACTCGATCGAGGTCGGCATCCTGGCCTCGATTGCCACCGCGCTCGCCATTGGCGCCTTCAACGGCGTGCTGATCGCCTATCTCGGCTTTCCACCCTTCGTGGTGACGCTCGGCATGCTGTCGATCGCCCGAAGCCTCGCCATGGTCGCCTCCAACAACACGGTGGTCTTCCAGTTCGGGCCGGACCATGCCAAGCTTCTGTCATTGGGCGGCGGCGCCTGGGTGTTCGGCATCGCCAACCCGGTGCTTTACATGATCCTTCTGGCGCTGATCACCGGCTTCATCCTGCGCTGGACCAAGTTCGGCCGCCATATCTTCGCCATCGGCGGCAATGAGCACGCGGCAACGCTGACCGGCGTTCCGGTGCGCCAGATCAAGGTTGCCGTCTACATGATCTCGGCGCTGTCGGCGGGCATTGCGGGCATCATCCAGACCGGCTGGCTGGGTGCCGTCACCACCAATCTCGGCACCGGCATGGAGCTGCAGGTAATCGCCGCCACCGTCATCGGCGGCGCCAATCTGGCCGGCGGCGTCGGCACCGCCTTCGGCGCCATCGTCGGCGCGGCCCTGATCGAGGTGATCCGCAACAGTCTCGGCCTGCTCGGCATCAATGCCTTCTGGCAAGGCGTCTTCATCGGCGGCGCCATCCTGCTGGCGGTGCTGTTCGACCGCATCCGCAATTTCCGCCGCAGCGACTAGAACCATGATCCCGAAAAGTGGAAACCGGTTTTCTCGGACAAACGGAACCGTTTGTCCGGAGATCATGGTCAAACAAAAGACGGTTTGATGGCCAACTCCCTGTTCAGCCTCGAGGGCCGGCTGGCGCTGGTGACCGGCTCCGGCCAGGGCATCGGCTTCGCGCTGGCTCGGGGCCTGGCCGAACATGGGGCAAGCGTGGTGCTGAACGGCCGCGACGCCGCCAGGATCGACAGCGCCGTCGAAAAGCTGCGCAACGCCGGCTTCAAGGCGCACGCCTCGGTATTCGACGTCACCGATTTTCAGGCGGTCAATGAGGACATTGCCCGCATCGAGGCCGAGATCGGCGCCATCGACATCCTCATCAACAATGCCGGCATACAATTCCGCGCCCCGCTCGAGGACTTTCCCGAGGAGCAATGGGAGCGCCTGTTCAAGACCAATGTGTCGGGCGCCTTCCATGCAGCCAAGGCGGTCGCCCGCCACATGATCCCGCGCGGCAAGGGCAAGATCATCAACGTCGGTTCGGTGCAGAGCGAACTGGCAAGGCCGAACATCGCGCCCTACACCGCCACCAAGGGCGCGATCCGCAACCTGACAAGGGGCATGTGCGCCGATTGGGCCAAACACGGCCTGCAGATCAATGCGATCGCGCCCGGCTATTTCCGCACCGAGATGAACCAGGCGCTGGTCGACAATCCCGAATTTTCCGCCTGGCTGGAAAAGCGCACGCCGGCCGGGCGCTGGGGCAATGTCGACGAGTTGATCGGCGCCGCCGTGTTTCTGGCGTCAGATGCCTCGTCCTTCGTCAACGGCCATACGCTGTATGTCGATGGCGGCATGACGGCTTCGGTTTGAGGTTGGCAATTCTCCCGACCGCCATTCGTTCCAGTGCGTATCGCTCAGTCTGAAAATCCGGCCTCACTGGCCGTCATTCGCCCTCGCCGCCCGCGCGCGTCTTGACGCGGCCCCGAACTCGGCCGCACAATCCCCACTGCAGGCGAAGGGAGGCCAGTCGCCTGCGGGAGGATATACCCATGACGGAAGCGATCAGGCTCTACTGGGGCCGGTTCGGACATGTTTCTATCCTGAATGTCGCAAGCGACTTCGTCACCCATGCCCATGTCGAGGCCCATCTCATCATCTGGCTGGAAGGTACGGCCGGCGAAATGACCATCGGCCGCGAGACCGTCCGGCTTGGGCCTGGAACGGCCGCCGGCATCAACTCCTTCCAGCCGCACAGCCATGTTCTGTCGCAAAACGGGACGCCCGGTCTGTTTCTCGCCTTCTACATCGATCCCGACTGGGCGCGGCGCCGCCGCGACCTGCCTTCGTCGGCGCCGCTGTTTTCACAAGCCGCGATCACGCTGGAACCGTGGCTGCATCAGGCCGCCGCCAATCTGCTCGACCACCTCAGCGACAATGAGAGCGTCGACGATATCGCCAACTACGAGATCGAGCGTTTCATCGATAGCGTGCTCGACGCCGCCGACGCCTCGGCGCCGCAGGAGGCCCGTGTCCGCATCAACAC
>NZ_RZPB01000463.1:0-4994 GCF_003998535.1 Mesorhizobium sp. M7A.F.Ca.AU.002.02.1.1
GTCTATGAATGTTTTGTTTGTATATGAATGTAGCACTTCTTGTCATCAGACGAGTTGCGGTCGCCGGCCAAGGCGCACCCAGGGAGGATACCAATGAACAGACTGCTTTCCGGCGTCTCCGCCGGTGCATTGTTGCTTGCATTTGGTGCAGGCGCAGCCCTTGCCGGCGACCTGCCCGGCAAGTTCGAAGGCGTGACCGTCGACGTGAAGCTGATCGGCGGCCAGCAATATGAAAAGCTCTACGAACGGATCCCGGAATGGGAGAAGGCGACTGGCGCCAAGGTCAACATCCTGACCAAGAAGAACGGCTTCGATATCGACAAGGAGCTCAAGTCCGACATCGCCTCGGGCAGCACCAACTGGTGCGTCGGCTGGAACCATTCCTCCTTCGCGCCGCAATATACCGGCCTCTACACCGACCTCAGCAAGTTGCTGCCGAAGGAAGAGATCGACGCCTTCGTGCCGTCGACCATCAAGTCGGCTACCATCGACGGCAAGCTGGAGATGCTGCCGCGCGCGCAGTTCGACGTTTCGGCGCTCTACTACCAGAAGAGCCTGTACGAGAACGCCGACAACAAGACCAAGTTCAAGGCGAAATACGGCTATGATCTGGTGCCGCCGGACACCTGGAAGGAAGTCACCGACCAGGCCGAGTTCTTCGCCAACCCGCCCAATTTCTACGGCACCCAGTTCGCCGGCAAGGAAGAGGCGATCAACGGCCGCTTCTACGAGATGGTCGTCGCCGAGGGCGGCGAATATCTCGACAAGGACGGCAAGCCGGTCTTCAACTCCGAGGCCGGCATCCGGGCGCTCGACTGGTTCGTCAACCTCTACAAGGCCAAGGCCGTGCCGGCCGGCACCACCAACTATCTCTGGGACGATCTCGGCCAAGGCTTTGCGTCCGGCACTGTCGCCATCAACCTGGATTGGCCGGGCTGGGCCGGCTTCTTCAACGATCCGAAGTCGTCGAAGGTCGCCGGCAATGTCGGCGTCAAAGTCGCGCCGAAGGGTTCGTCCGGCAAGCGCACCGGCTGGTCCGGCTTCCATGGCTTCTCGGTGACCGAGAACTGCCCGAACAAGGAGGCCGCGGCTTCCCTGGTTTGGTGGCTGACCAACGAGGACAGCCAGAAGCTCGAGGCCGCCGCCGGTCCGCTGCCGACCCGCACCGCGGTCTGGGACTGGGACCTGAAGCAGGCCGAAAACGATCCTTACAAGAAGGAGGTTCTTACCGCTTTCCAGGAAGAGGCCAAGCACGCCTTCGCCGTGCCGCAGACGCCTGAATGGATCGAGATCTCGAACGCCGTCTATCCCGAGCTGCAGGCGGCGATCCTCGGCGACAAGACCTCGAAGCAGGCACTGGATGAAGCCGCCGCCAAGGCGACACAAATCCTCCAGGACGCCGGCAAGCTCTAGCAACGGCTCCCAGGGCTGCCTCCCCCATCAGCAATGGGGGAGGCGATCGCGTTGCGCGGGATGCCAGCGGTTTACGCTAACCCTTCGCGCCCAGCCAACGCACCGCCGTCCAAATACAAACACTCAAGGATTCTGATGAAGGGCTTCAAGCCATCCGCGCCATTCCTGCTGCTGCTTCCGGCCATGATCGTGCTGGCGGCGGTGGTGGTGGTGCCGCTGCTTCTGTCGCTCTATTCGAGCTTCACCCCGTTCCGCCTGACGCGGCCCGAAACGTTCTACGTCTTCATCGGCATCCGGAACTATCTTTCGATCCTGTCCAACACCGACTTCTGGTGGGCCTTCGGCCGCACGGTTCTGCTGCTGACCATCGCGCTCAATCTCGAAATGCTGCTCGGGCTCGGCCTCGCCATGCTGGTCGAGAAGGCGACGCGCGGCCAGCGCATCCTGCGCACGCTGATGATGTTTCCGATGATGTTCTCGCCGATCCTGGTCGGCTTCCAATTCAAGTTCATGTTCAACGACAATATCGGCCTGGTGAACAATGCGCTGCAGTCGCTCGGCATCACGCGAGACGCCATACCGTGGCTGATCGAGGGCCATCTCGCCTTCATCGCCATCTCGATCGCCGAGATCTGGTCGTCGACGGCGATCTTCGCCATCCTGATCCTCGCCGGCCTGCTCGCCATGCCCAAGGAGCCGATCGAGGCGGCGCGGGTCGACGGCTGCACGCCGTGGCAGACATTCCGCTATGTGACGTGGCCATTCGTCATGCCCTTCGCCTACATCGCCATGACCATCCGTTCGCTCGACGTGGCGCGCGCCTATGACATCGTCAAGATCATGACCGATGGCGGACCGGCTGGCCGCACCGAACTGCTATGGACCTTGGTGGCCCGCACCGCCTACAGCGACGGGCGCATGGGCATGGCCAACGCCATGGCCTATTTTTCGATCCTGCTGTCGATCGCCTTCACCGTCTACTTCTTCAACAAGCTCGCCGCGGCGCGCACGCAGATCGGTGCGGAGTGGTGAAGATGGACGAGAATTCTTCCGCCCGCCTGAAGCGCCGGCTGCTCGGCATCATCTATCGCATCGGCCTGTTCCTGGCGATGCTGACCATCTGCCTGCCGGGCCTGTGGATCGTGCTGTCGTCGCTGCGGCCGACGGTCGAGATCATGGCAAAGCCACCGGTGTGGATCCCACAGGAGATTTCGTTCGACGCCTATGTCGCGATGTTCTCAGGCATCGGCAAGGGCGGCATCCCGGTGATTGAATATTTCCGCAACTCGCTGATCATCTCGGTGACCTCGACGGTGATTGCGGTGGCCATCGGCATGGCAGGCGGCTATGCGTTCGCCCGCTATCGTTTTCGCGGTAAATCGAGCGTCTTCCTCGGCCTGATGCTGACGCGCACCGTGCCGGGCATCGCGCTCTCGCTGCCGCTGTTCTTCCTCTATGTGCGGCTCGGCATCATCGACACCCATTTCGGGCTGATCCTCGCCTATGTCGCGCTCAACGTGCCGTTCACCATCTGGCTGATCGACGGCTTCTTCCGCCAGGTGCCCAAGGACCTCGCGGAAGCAGCGCAGATCGATGGCTGCACCCGCTGGCAGGCGTTCTGGCAGGTCGAGTTTCCGCTCGCCGGACCGGGCATTGCGTCGGCCGCGATCTTCGCCTTCCTGACCTGCTGGAACGAGTTCGCGCTGGCCTCGCAGCTGACCCGCTCGGTGAGCGCCAAGACGCTGCCGGTCGGCCTGCTCGACTACACGGCCGAGTTCACCATCGATTGGCGCGGCATGTGCGCGCTGGCCGTGGTGATGATCATCCCGGCGCTCACCCTCACCTACATAGTCCAGAAACACCTTGTCGGCGGCCTGACCTCCGGCGCGGTGAAAGGCTGATCCCATGGCAACCGTTACCCTCACCAAGCTGACCAAGCGCTACGGCACTATTGGGATCGTGCACGGCATCGATCTCGACATTGCCGACCGCGAGTTCATTGCGCTGGTCGGCCCGTCCGGCTGCGGCAAGTCGACGACGCTGCGCATGATCGCCGGGCTGGAGGAAATCAGCGCCGGCTCGATCGAGATCGGCGGACGCATCGTCAACGATTTGCCGCCACGCTCGCGCAACATCTCGATGGTGTTCCAATCCTATGCGCTCTATCCGCACATGACGGTGCGCGAGAATCTCGGCTTCTCCCTGAAGATCGCCGGCGCCGCCAAAGAAGACATGGACCGCCGCGTCGCCGAGGCCTCGGCCATCCTCGGCCTCGACACGTTGCTCGACCGCCGCCCGTCGCAACTGTCCGGCGGTCAGCGCCAGCGCGTCGCGATGGGCCGCGCCATCGTGCGCGACCCCGATGTGTTTCTGTTCGACGAACCGCTTTCCAATCTCGACGCCAAATTGCGCACGCAGATGCGCACCGAGATCAAGAAGCTGCATGCCAAGGTGCAGTCGACAGTGATCTACGTCACCCACGACCAGGTCGAGGCGATGACGCTTGCCGATCGCATCGTCATCATGCGCGACGGTCATATCGAACAGGTCGGCACGCCCGACGAGGTGTTCCGGCGGCCCGCGACGCGCTTCGTCGCCGGCTTCATTGGCTCACCGCCGATGAATCTGCACGAGGCGACGATCGATGACGGCCAGATGGTTTTCGCCAGCGGCGAAAGGCTGCCGCTGCCCGCTCAGTTCAAGGCCAATGTCACGACCGGCGACAAGGTGGTGTTCGGGCTGCGGCCGGACGACATCTACCCGACCGGCCATGGCATCAGTTCCGGTGGCGCGGCCGATGTCCACCAGATCGAGCTGCCGATCACGGTCACCGAACCGCTCGGCAACGAGACGCTGGTGTTCGTTGAATTCAACGGCACGGACTGGGTGTCGCGCATGCTGAACCCGAGGCCACTGCGGCCGGGCGAGCGGGTCGCCATGAGCCTCGACATGTCGCAGGCGCATCTGTTTGCCACTGAGACCGGAAAGACACTGCGGAGCTGATCGGCATGGCCAGAATCGAGAAAGTCGACCTTTGCATGGTGGACCTTGTGCCCAAGGTCAAGCGCACCGACGCGATCCAGAGCTTCGTCAGTCAGGAAACGCCGATCGTCACGATCACCGATTCCGACGGTGCGGTCGGCACCGGTTACAGCTACACGATCGGCACCGGCGGTTCGTCGGTGATGCGGCTGCTCTCGGACCATCTGGTGCCGCGCCTGATCGGCCGCGATCCCGACATGATCGAGGCGATCTGGCACGATCTCGAATTCGCCACCCATGCCACGACCATCGGTGCCATCACCGCCATCGCGATCGCCGCCATCGATACAGCACTCTGGGATCTGCGGGCCAAGAAGCAAAACCTGCCTTTGTGGAAACTGGCCGGCGGCGCCAAGGATCGTTGTCCGCTTTACACCACCGAAGGCGGTTGGCTGCACATCGAGACGCAGGCGCTGGTCGACGATGCGCTGGCCGCCAAGGCGAAGGGATTTCGCGGCTCGAAAGTCAAGATCGGCAGGCCGCACGGGTCGGAGGATCTTGCCCGCCTGTCGGCGGTGCGCAAGGCGGTCGGCGACGGC
>NZ_RZPB01000464.1:0-4987 GCF_003998535.1 Mesorhizobium sp. M7A.F.Ca.AU.002.02.1.1
CGCCCTGGTTGCGGATCGAGTGGCCGGTCAGCGCACTCTCGCCCTTCTTGTCAACCTCGAGCGGTGGGACGCGAACCATCTGGCCGGGCTCGACACGGGTGTCGGCCTTGACCCGGCCGCCGTCGACACGGATCTGGCCGGAGCGCAGAAGCTTCTGCAAATGGCCGAAACCAAGGCCCGGGAAATGGGTCTTGAACCAGCGGTCGAGCCGCATGCCCGCCTCGCCGGCTTCCACCGTGATCTGTTCAACGCCTGCCATGTTTTTTGTCGCTTATCCGTTTCCCGAGCCAAGCTCGGCCTGTTCTTGGCGCGGCAATAGCACTAAGGCAGGCTTCTTGCGAGCCAAAGTCCCAGAAACAGGGCGATAATGGCGCCAATGACGCTGGCAAGGGCATAACCCAGCGCAGGCAGCGTGGCTCCCCGCTCCCACAGCGTCGCGAAATCGAGCGAAAAGGCTGAGAAGGTGGTGAAGCCGCCAAGAATGCCGGTGGCAACGAACAGCCTGACCTCGTTCGATCCGCCACGGCGCATCATGGAGGCGATGAACAGCCCCATGGCGAAGGAGCCGATGACGTTGATGGCCATCGTGCCCCAGGGATAGTTGGGGCCGACAAAACGCAGCGCGCCGATGTTGGTAAGGTGACGAATCCCGGCACCGATGCCGCCACCGAGGAAGACGAGAAACAGATTGAACATGACCGTTTACTGCCCCCGCAGGGCTGCCCGGTCAATCCCTCGTTGTGGGCGCAACCGCACGGACCAGCCGAGCTCGTCACCACTCAGGCGTTGCCCATCCCGGATATTTTTTCCTGAACTCGTTATAGAGGTCATCGATCTCCGTTTTGCCGATAGGGCGCGCCTGTTCGTAGAGGTAGCCCTTGACGTCGCCGGACAGCTGGTACGCCGCGATGCGCCTGTATGCTGCGCCGATGCCTTTGCCCTCGACAATGTATTGGTCCGGTATCGAGACACAGAGCTGCGCACCCGGCTGCAGATGGGTAACGGGCGGATCGGTCACGACAACGTATTTGGACTTCAACGCCGCCGGTCTGAATCGATCGCGACTATCGACCTGACAAGCCCACTCGATGCGAGGGTAAAGGTCCTTGTCCATTTCATAGAGCAATGAGTCGCTCATGATCCCGCTGGACGCAAATACCGACAACCGGTCCCCAGGTCCCATCTTTCCAAGAAGGTCATCGATAAGACGCCTGTATTCTGGAAGATTGTCGAGTTGCAGCGGGAGCGTGGCTTCCCTGGCAAAGACGTAGCTGATCGGTGACAGCACCTGGCGGCCAATTGGGAAAAAAGTACCGAAAAACGCCAGCACGGCGGCAACGGCTATCGCGGCGTTCGACCATCGCGATCTCAGCGCCGGCATCGAAACGATCGCAACGATTGCCTGGGCGTAGGCAGGAAAAAGCCAAAGAAACATTGGCACCGAATGGTGGCGATCCGGGTCCTGCATGCGGGTGAAGAGGAAGAAGGTAAGTACCGAAGCAACGGCACAGAACAGGGAAAATCTGTTTTGGCGTATGATGGAGATGTAAGCGCCAAATACGATCAACAGCCAGTTCACATAGCTGAGCCGCGATCCTGCCTGGTCAACCTGTGAAACGAAGCTTGTCTTGTATCCGCTGTAAAGGTCGCCATAGCTGGTTCCCAGTATCTTGAGGACCAGGGGTTGCTGGAAGGTCAGCGCGGCTCCGACAACCACGAGGATCACACACAGGCCCCCGACGGCGGCATTGCGGAGTGCCGGGACGTCGCGGTCTTTCGCGACCTGCAGAAAACAGAAGAAGGCCGCGGAAGTTCCGACCCCGATGACGGGATAAGCATACCAGCGGCGCAGCACGAATGCCAACCACAGGCATACGCCGACACGCATGCCGCTGATCACCGGTTCACGGGTCAGGAACCTCGATTTCCAGAGAAAATAGGTTGCCGCGCAAAGCGCGAGACAGCCGGCAATGTCCGGCAACCCACGAAGCGTCGCCGCCCAGAAGGGCGTGTAGAGAAAGGCCGCAATCCATACGGTGAGCCAGCTTCGGCATGAAGGCGTCCCGGTCGCCGCCTCCAGATAGCTTGTTCTGCCGATGAGAAGAGCGGTCGGAACCAGGTAAACAGCGACTATTCCGGCGATGTAGGAAAACCTCGAATCGCCAAAAATGATGTAAAACGGCATCAGCGGCACCAGGATCGCCGCACTGTAGTCGTCGGTGGCGATCGAGGTCCTCAAATGGCTGAGCCACTCGAGAGGGCTCTGAACCAAGAGCGTGCCCTGCCGGCTAAACGTGTCGAAATAGGCAGCGAAGTCCCAGTAATAGACAGGCTGTTCAAGCTCTACATAGATGAGAGCAAGAGCAATTCCCACAAGAGCGGTGCACACATATGTCGTTGCCCAAAATCCGAGAGATTTGTTCTTCGTCACTTGCGGCCGCCAGAAGGAGAAGAGGCAGAACTATCAAAGCCAGCCCGGACTACCGTTTATGCAGCCAGGATCCGTTCCGGCGCATGAGCGGCCGACAAGGATTGGCCAAGTCTCACATGCAGAGCACCCAAACGCTGCCGGCAGGGCCGGCAGCGCCGATTTTCCAAAGCTCAGGTCGTCCCGGCATTCTTCGGCTTGGTCGAACCGATCATTTTCCAGTTCTTGTAGAACATGGAATTGATGCGCTCGACGCTCACCGAGACGATGGCCAGCATACCCGCGATGAGGCGGGGAACCGGCGATGGCCTGATAATGTCCATGAACACGCAGTAGCGGCGGCCGTCATACTCGTTGACCGAGCGATGCAGCAGCGTGTCGTCGAAGATGAACAGCGGATTGTCGTACCAGTAATTCTTGACGTTGCCGCACTCGACGAAAATCTCCGACTTCACCGGGATCAGATTGTAGAGGATGCGCAAGCTGAGCCGCAGCGGGCCGAAATGCCAGGACGTCGATTCGCGCTTGCTGAAGACGGAAACGGCGATGGTCTTGATGTATTTGAAATCCTTGTTGAACTCGGCGACGTTGTCGATCCTGTGCTTGCCGTACCACTGGTAGACATACATGCCGCGCCGGCCGGCGCCGAAATTGGCATCGATATCGGCGATGATCTCATCCTTGCGCGCCTTGAAGATGTCCAGGACCTCGTTGACCTCGCGCTGATAGTCGGCGGGAAACTGCTCCAGCTTCCACACGCCAGGATTTCTGTAGCACAAGAGGTCGACCAGCAGGTTGAACGGCGAAAGCAGCCAGGTGAACAGGCCGTTGCCGAGAAAATAGCCTGAGAACAGCGACAGATCCTTGCGGTCGTTGCGCAGCACGTCGATCAGGCCGCAGACGATGAAGATCGTCGTCAGGATGGGGATGAAATAGAAGCCAAGGGCGAGAAGCGGGATGGCAATGGCGAATTTGCGAAGGGATTTGCGAAGATTTTTTGTCATTTTTCCACGCGCCAAGCGCGATCCTGTTGCGAATGAGGTGCCCAAATCAAGGCAATGGCCACCGCCCGGTCGTGCGCCTTGATAAGGTTTTTTGGGTTACCACACAACGGCCCTGCTACCGCGGCCGGCTGGCTGCCTGCTGGATCTGGTCAATAGCCTCACGCAACCCGGCTATTCCCGCTCTTTGCGCAGCTTTGCCCAATAATCGAGCCGCTTCCTGATATCGCGCTCGAAGCCGCGCTCGGGCGGATCATAGAAGGTCTGGCGACCCATCTTCTCCGGAAAATAATCCTGCCCCGAAAAGGCATCCGGCTCGTCATGGTCGTAGCGGTAGCCCGCGCCGTAATCCTCCTCTTTCATCAGCTTGGTCGGCGCGTTGAGGATGTGCTTGGGCGGCAGCAGCGAGCCGTGTTCCTTGGCGGCCCGCGTGGCGGCCTTGAAAGCGTTGTAGACGGCGTTGGATTTGGGCGCGGTGGCGAGATAGACGGTGGCCTCGGCAAAGGCGAGTTCGCCCTCGGGCGAGCCGAGATAGTCGTAGGCATCCTTGGCGGCATTGGCGACGACAAGCGCCTGCGGGTCGGCAAGGCCGATGTCTTCCATGGCCATGCGCACCAGCCGGCGGCCTAGATAGAGCGGATCCTCGCCGGCATCGAACATGCGTGCGAGATAGTAGAGAGCCGCGTCAGGATCTGAACCGCGTACCGATTTGTGCAGCGCCGAGATCAGATTGTAATGGCCGTCCTGGCCCTTGTCGTAGATTGGCGCGCGGCGCTGGACGATGCGCTGCAGACCCTCGGAATCGAAGACCTCGCCGGGCTTGGCTGCTCGCCAGACTTCCTCTGCCAGGGTAAGAGAGGCGCGGCCGTCGCCATCGCTCATGCGGATGAGCATGGCCCGCGCCTCGTCGTCGAGCGGCAGCGCCCTGCCCTCGGTCTCCTCCGCCCGCGCCATCAGCTTGGAGATGCTCTCCTCGCCAAGCGAATGGAAGACCAGAACGCGCGCGCGTGACAACAAAGCGGCATTCAGTTCGAAGGACGGGTTTTCGGTCGTGGCGCCAACCAGCACGACTGTCCCGTCCTCCATGACCGGGAGGAAACTGTCCTGCTGCGCGCGGTTGAAGCGATGGATCTCGTCGACGAACAGCAAGGTCTGGCGGCCATTGGCACGGCGCAATTTGGCTGATTCGAACACCTTTTTCAGGTCGGCGACGCCGGAAAAGACAGCCGATATCTGCTCGAAGGCGAGACTCGTTTCACCGGCGAGCAACCGCGCCACGGTGGTCTTGCCGGTGCCGGGCGGCCCCCAGAAAATCATCGAGCCGAGCGAGCCGGAACCGATCAACCGGGTCAGCGCGCCGTCAGGCCCCGTCAGATGCTCCTGGCCGACGACCTCGCCAAGGTTCCTCGGCCGCAGCCTGTCGGCCAGCGGCCGCCCAGGCGGCGTCTTTTCCGGTTCATCGACGCTGAACAGATCGGCCATGCACTTCTTTTTCGTTGGAGCATGAGCCCGAATGCACGGAACCCAGCCCTAATAACGCAACACCTGACGCAGTATC
>NZ_RZPB01000465.1:0-4951 GCF_003998535.1 Mesorhizobium sp. M7A.F.Ca.AU.002.02.1.1
CTGCCCGCTGCCGGTGACCGCCCATGACGGCAGCGTCATCGGCACGCTCGCCGGCCGGCCTGCGGTCATCATCACCTTCCTGGAAGGGCTTTCGTTGCGGCGGCCCACAGCCACGCATTGTGCCGAGGTCGGCAAGGCGTTGGCGCAATTGCATCTGGCCGGCGCCGATTTTTCGATGACACGTCCGAATGCCCTGGCCATCGACGGCTGGCGCAAGCTCTGGGACGCAGCGCGCGACCGGGCCGACGAGGTCGAGCCGGGCCTGGCGGCCGAGGTTGATGCCGACTTTGCCGATTTTGAGCGCAACTGGCCCAAAGACCTGCCGCAAGGCATCATTCATGCCGATCTTTTCCCGGACAACGTTTTCTTCCTCGGCGAAAAGCTCTCCGGCCTGATCGACTTCTATTTCGCCTGCGACGACCTCTATGCCTACGATGTCGCCACCTGCCTCAACGCCTGGTGCTTCGAGAAGGATTTTTCCTTCAACCTGACCAAGGGCAAGGCGCTGCTCGCCGGCTACAAGAGCGTCCGGCCCCTGAGCGACCAGGAAAAGGCTGCGCTGCCGATGCTGGCGCGCGGTTCGGCGTTGCGCTTCATGCTGACCCGGCTATACGACTGGCTGACCGTCCCCGATGGCGGGCTGGTGATGAAACGCGATCCGACCGAATACATCAGAAGGATGCGGTTCCACCGGGCGATCAAATCTCCTTCGGAATATGGATTGGCCTGATATCATGAGCAAACAGGTTGAGATCTTCACCGACGGCGCTTGTTCGGGCAATCCCGGCCCTGGCGGCTGGGGCGCGATCCTGCGCTTCAACGGCACCACCAAGGAGCTTTCCGGCGGTGAGGCCGAGACGACCAACAACCGGATGGAACTGTTGGCCGCTATCTCGGCGCTGAACGCGCTGAAGGAACCGTGCACGGTCGAGCTTCACACCGACAGCAAATACGTCATGGACGGCATTTCCAAGTGGATCCACGGCTGGAAGAAGAACGGCTGGAAGACCGCCGACAAGAAGCCTGTCAAGAACGGTGAACTCTGGCAGGCGCTCGACGAGGCCAACAAGCGCCACAAGGTCACCTGGAACTGGGTCAAGGGCCATGACGGCCATGTCGAGAACGAGCGCGCCGACGAACTCGCGCGCGAAGGCATGGCGCCGTTCAAGAAAGGCCCGTTCAAGCCTGCAGCAGCGCCAAAGCCTGCTGCGCCGGCAATCGCGAAGGTGCGGCGCTCGACCCAGAGCTATTGAATTTCAGGAGCGGCGCGGCTCGGGTACGAAGAAGCAGATCAGCCAGCGGGCGGCGGCAACTACTACGATATCGGCGCGCATTCCGTTGTCTACGGCTGGCAGCCGATCGACAGGCCGACACAGCCGTAAGCGCTTATCGTATCAGCAGCGCCGTGCCCCAAAGCCCAAGTGCGAACACCGTATGCGACACCAGGTTCAGCGCCCGGATCCGCATCGGGTTGGGCCGCTTCGAGGCGGCCCAGCCGGCGCCCATGCCGGGTGCCAGCAGGAACCAGCCGGCGCCGACGGTGACAATGCCGAGGATGAAGGCCGGCAGAAATGTCGGCGCGGCAAGCCAGCCCGCTCCGGCCAGCACCACCAGGATGATGCCGTAGATGATGCCGACAAAATAGTGAAAGGCCCAACCCAGCGCCTTTTCATGCGCGTATGGTGCTGTATCGCCGATATCGTCGTGAAAGACCTTGTCACGGAGATGCCAGACCCAGCGGCCGACCGGCCCCCAGTTCGGCCGTGGCTGGCCGAACGCCTTGTGCAGGAAGATGGCCCAGAGATCCATCAGCACGGTGGCGCCGACGCCGATCGCGATAGCGCGCCAGAAGATGTCAAACATCGCTAGGATCCCCCCAAAGCAAGCCATGAACCACAAGCGCCATCGCCGTTGCGGCCGAAGGCGCACTGAAGTTCAGAGCTGTCCCAGAATATGGGCCGCGCCGGACTCGTCGACACCGGGCTTGGTCTCGACATTGAGCGCGGTGACCTTGCCGTCGTCGACGATCATCGAAAATCGTTTCGAACGCAGCCCCATGCCGCTGGCGGAAAGGTCATTGTCGAGGCCCACTGCCTTGGCGAAATCGCCACTGCCGTCGGCCAGGAACAGGATCTTGCCCTCGCCGCCGGTGAAGCGCGCCCAGGCGCCCATGACATGGACGTCATTGACCGAGACGACGGCGATGGTGTCGACGCCGCGCGCCAGGATGGCGTCATGGTTCTCGAGATAGCCGGGCAAGTGGTTGTTGCTGCAGGTCGGCGTGAAGGCGCCGGGAACTCCAAACAGAACGACCTTTTTGCCCGGGAATATCTCGGCCCCGGTGATCGGCTTGGCGCCGTCGTCGGTCATCGTCTTGAAGGTCACGTCAGGCAGCTTGTCGCCAACGGAAATGGTCATGGATTCCTCGCTTGGGAAATGGGGAAGGACGTGTCTTTGCGTAGCGAACCCAACGGCTTCCTGCAACCGTTGCGATGGGCTGGATCAAGGGAAAGGCAGAACCCCTTCGACAGCGCCCGCCGCACTCGTCAGCGTATAGTGAAGCCCGCCATCAGTCGGCGTCGTCGAGGGGCGGTCGAGGATCGGCACGGTGAAAATCAGCTTGCCGTCCTTTTCGCTGCGGGCCGGGGTGCCGAACATGTAGTCCTGCTCGCCGGCAACGAAGAAATCCGCCGCCGCCGGATCGCCGGGAAAGCTCGCCTCGACAATCAGCGTCTCATGGTCGCCCGGCAGCACATTGATGCCGAAATCGGACCTCGCGGGCGCAGGCAGTGCCGTAAAACTCGCCTTCACCAGCGCCGCGTCCTCGGCATTGTCCGGATCGGAGGCGGGGTCGACGGTCAGCCGCGTCTGCACCGGAATGCAGATCGTTTCGCAGATGCCGAGAAAGATGTCGGCATCGATCACCGCCGGCTGGTTCGGCGTCGCCAGCGTGAATGTCACCGGCAGAGAGACCGGATAGTTGTAGCCCGCCCATTTGCCATAGCCGTCGTCATGGCGCTGCGGCGCCGGAAACGACAGAGCGGCGTCGGCGACGTTGGTGCTGGCCGAAATGTCGAGTTGCGGCGGCACGCCCGCGTCTCCCGGATCGCGCCAATATGTCTTCCAGCCGGGCTTGAGCGCTATGTCGAGAACGCCCTGTATGCGGCCGGCATCGTCGGCTTTGCCTGATGTAACCAGCCGGACCTTGCCGCCTTCGCTGTTGTACCACGCCGACGAAGAGGCGGCGGCGGGAAGAGCGGTGGCCGATCCGATGCCGGCGCCGAGCAGCAGGATTTTCAAGCTTCGCATGGCGGTGATTTGATCGTCCGTTCGTGGCCGCGCAATGATTTCATGGCCTTGCCGGTATCATATTTGCGTGACTTCGAGGGAGAAGAATGTTCGAGCCGCCGCCACAGGCTTTGGTCGAATCCAGCACGGCGCATCTTTTCGGCGCTTTGGAAACGCGTTACGCTCCCTTCATGGACTTGTTGCGCCACAAGAAGACGGTCGCCAGTCGCGGCTTTCTCGACGATCAGTTCCTGATTGCCATGCCCGGCATGAAGGACGACCGTTTCACGCGCTCGGTCATCTATGTCTGCGCCCATTCCGATGAAGGCGCCATGGGCCTGATCATCAACCAGACGCAGCAGATGCTGTTTCCGGACTTGCTCGTGCAACTGGGCATCATGAACGAGCAGGAGGCAATCCGCTTGCCGGCTCAGGCCCGCGATTTCGTCGTGCGCAATGGCGGCCCCGTGGATCGCAGCCGGGGCTTCGTCCTGCATTCGGGCGACTATCGGGTGGAATCATCGCTGACCGTTTCCGACGACATCTGCCTGACGGCGACCGTCGACATATTGCGCGCCATATCGTCCGGCCGCGGGCCTCGTCATGCGCTGATGGCGCTCGGCTATTCCGGCTGGGGCGCGGGCCAATTGGAGACCGAGATCGCAGAAAATGGCTGGCTGACCTGTCCGGCCAGTGCCGAGCTTCTGTTCGACACCGATATCGAGCGCAAATACGACCGGATCCTCGCCTCGATCGGTATCGACCTTGCGCATCTCAGCCTCGCTGCCGGACACGCCTGATCCGTTTACGCTTGCGTCAGCGGATACTGCTCTTTCAGCGTCTTCAGCACCTGGTCGCCCGGCATCGGCGCGCCGAACATGAAGCTCTGGACATATTCGCAGCCCATCTGGCGCAGTTCCAGCGCGTCGCTCTCGTCCGAAATGCCCTCGGCGACGACGGACAGGCCGAGTTCATGCGCCATGTTGACCATCGATTTCAGCAGCACCGCGCGCTTGGGCGTGTTGTCGTCGACGAAGCTCTTGTCGATCTTGATGGTGTCGAAGGGGAAACGCGTCAGATAGGCCAATGACGAATAGCCGGTGCCGAAATCGTCCAGCGACAGGCCGATGCCGAGCTGCTTCAGCTTGGTCAGCACATGGGCGGTCTGCTCGGGATTGTCCATGACAAGCGATTCGGTGAGTTCGAGCCGGAAGCAGCGCGGCTTCAGGTTGGCCCGAGCGATGACCGAGCGGACGTCGCTGACCAGGTCGCGGCGGATCAACTGGCGGCTGGACAAATTCACCGAGACCGACAGCGGCGCGTCGCCGATCTGCTTTTGCCAGCTGGCGAGGTCTTCCGCCGCCTGCTGCATGGCAAACAGGCCGAGCTGCACGATCAGGCCGCAGCTTTCGGCGACCGGGATGAAATCCGCCGGCGGGATCATGCCGCGGCGCGGGTGGTCCCAGCGCAGCAGCGCCTCGAAGCCGGCGACGCTGCCGTCCTCGAGCCGGACGATCGGCTGGTAGGCAAGGGTGAATTCGCGCCGCTCGATGGCGCGGCGCAGGTCGGATTCGAACTGCAGCCTGTCGGTGCCGACAGTGCGGAAAGCCGGACGGAACGGCTCGATTCTGTCGCCGCCGAAGCGCTTGGCCTGATGCATGGC
>NZ_RZPB01000466.1:0-4928 GCF_003998535.1 Mesorhizobium sp. M7A.F.Ca.AU.002.02.1.1
TCCCGGTGTTCGGCCCGCTGCAGGCCCTGAACAATCGAGAGGAGGTACAAGCCATGAATCGCGGGCAATTCGAAGAACCGGTCACACTTCTGGTCGGAATGGGCTTTCCGAGGATGATCGACAGCGTGATGGAAGCCTATGCACTGCTGCAGGACTGGCCGATTTCCGTTCAGCCGCTGCCGGCGGATACCTCGGATGTTGCCGACACTTGCTGCGCTGCGAGGAACATCAGTGCCGACGCCGCGGTTCGCCGGTTCCAGCCGGCGGCTTCAGCCATGTCGAGCAGCCCTGCCAGCAGCGGCTTCAGCACGTTCCTGCATTCTGTTTCATAGGCCAGGAATTCCTTCGCTTGATGCGTAGGAGCCGGTACGGATCCGAGGCCAGCCATTGCATCCATCTTTACCTCCACTCTCTCTTCGACTGACGCCCGCTCCCCGCCAGGGGAGCGGGCGGATTGGGCCGCGACTTCAGAAGTCCATGCCGGCGCCGGCGGGCATTGCCGGGGCGGCGGCTTCCTTCTTCGGCTTCTCGGCCACCATCGCCTCCGTGGTCACCAGCAGGCCGGCGACCGATGCCGCGTCCTGGAGGGCGGTGCGCACCACCTTGGCCGGGTCGATAACGCCCTGGCCGAAGAGATCGCCGAATTCATTGGTCTGGGCGTTCCAGCCCCAGCCGAATTCGCTTTTCTCGCGCAGCTTGCCGACAATGATCGAGCCTTCGGCGCCGGCATTCTCGGCGATCTGCCGGACCGGCGTTTCGATGGCACGGCGCACGATGTCGACACCTGTCCTCTGGTCCGAATTGTCGGTCTGCACGGTATCGAGCGCCTTGGCCGCCCGCAGCAAGGCGACGCCGCCGCCGGGCAGCACGCCCTCCTCGACGGCCGCGCGGGTTGCATGCAGTGCGTCGTCGACACGGTCCTTGCGCTCCTTGACCTCGACCTCGGTCGAGCCGCCGACCCGGATCACCGCAACGCCGCCTGCGAGCTTGGCCAGCCGCTCCTGCAGCTTCTCGCGGTCATAGTCGGAGGTGGTCTCCTCGATCTGCGCCTTGATCTGTGCGACACGGCCCTGGATCTCTTCCTTGCGGCCGACACCATCGACGATGGTGGTGTTTTCCTTCTCGATCACCACCTTCTTGGCGCGGCCCAGCATCTGCAGCGTTACATTTTCCAGTTTGATGCCGAGATCATCCGAGATCGCGGTGCCGCCGGTGAGAATGGCGATGTCCTCCAGCATGGCCTTGCGGCGGTCGCCGAAGCCCGGCGCCTTGACGGCCGCGACCTTGAGGCCGCCGCGCAGCTTGTTGACGACCAGCGTGGCAAGCGCCTCGCCCTCCACATCCTCGGCGATGATCAGGAGCGGCTTGCCAGACTGCACCACGGCTTCGAGCACGGGCAGCATCGCTTGCAGATTGGAGAGTTTCTTCTCGTGGATCAGCACATAGGGCTCGTCGAGCTCCACGCGCATCTTGTCCTGGTTGGTGATGAAATAGGGCGAGAGGTAGCCGCGATCGAACTGCATGCCTTCCACGACTTCGAGTTCGGTCTCGGCGGTCTTGGCCTCCTCCACCGTGATGACGCCTTCATTGCCGACCTTCTCCATCGCCTCAGCGAGGAAGCGGCCGATTTCGGCATCGCCATTGGCGGAGATGGTGCCGACCTGCGCGATCTCGTCGTTTCGAGTGACCTTGCGGGCATTGGTCTTCAGTTCGGCGACCACCGCATCGACCGCCTTGTCGATGCCGCGCTTCAGATCCATCGGGTTCATACCCGAGGCAACCGCCTTGGCCCCTTCCCTGACGATCGCCTGTGCAAGCACCGTTGCGGTCGTCGTGCCATCGCCGGCAAGGTCGTTGGTCTTGGAGGCCACCTCACGCACCATCTGGGCGCCCATGTTCTCGAACTTGTCCTCCAGTTCGATCTCCTTGGCGACGGTGACGCCGTCCTTGGTGATGCGCGGCGCGCCGAACGACTTGTCGATGACCACATTGCGCCCCTTGGGACCGAGCGTCACCTTCACCGCATTGGCAAGGATGTCGACGCCGCGCAGCATCTTCTCGCGCGCTTCGGTATGGAATTTCACTTCTTTGGCAGCCATTGGATCACTCCTTTATCTAGGCAGCATTCGTTGACTGGTTGGATACAAGAAGCCGTCAGGCGGCCTTCTTCACTTCGGCGATCTCATCGATGATACCCATCACGTCGCTTTCCTTCATGATGAGCAGGTCCTCGCCGTCGAGTTTGATCTCGGTGCCGGACCATTTGCCGAACAGGATGCGGTCGCCGACCTTGACATCGAGTTCGACAAGCTTGCCGCTGTCGTCGCGCGCGCCGGGACCGACGGCGAGCACTTCGCCTTCCTGCGGTTTTTCCTTTGCGGTATCGGGGATGATGATGCCGCCGGAGGTCTTCTCCTCGGCTTCAAGGCGGCGGACCAGAATACGGTCATGCAATGGACGGAACGCCATGTCGTTCTCCTCGTGGACAAACAGGTTTTGAGGTTCCTCCGCACCGAACCGGCAATATCGGACCGGTGCGGAACGCCGCGACCCTTCGTCAGGCATCGCGGCGCATATCGAGCTAGTTTTGCCCTTTTTCGGTTTCAAGAGACCAGCGCAAAAATTTTTATATTCGACAAGAAAGAGCGCCAAGACACTGTTATGGCGTGGCTATTTTCGGAACCCGCGAGCTTCTCGCGGCGTTGTTTAAAGAGGGACAGAACCAATCGCCCCGGCCCGGCATTGGGCGGGTTCGACACAAATGCCGCCGGCTCGATGCCTCAGCGGAGAAGGAGAAAGACATGGCCGATACGGTCAGCAACGAATTCCGCCTGCAAATGGAAGGTTATGGCCTGACGACGGCCGAAATCCACTATTACCTGCCCGATCATCCAAGCCTGCTTCAGCTCTATGTCTGGCAGGACTATGATCTCGCTCCAGCCTTTCCCGAACTCAAGGGTTTTCTCCAATATTGGGAGCGCGAACTCGATGGTCCGCTCCACTCGGTTCGCGTTGCTCATCACCAGCTCATCCAGCCTTCGGAATGGCGGGCCGTCGAGGGCATAATCACGGTCCACTAGGGTCTTTGCGACGGCCTCCGCTACGTAGGGAATCACGACATTGGGGCAGGCTCTCGCCGGCCCCACGCAGCGCGACAGCCAACAACCTCCACTCCAAGATTTCCAATTTCCGTATTGTAAAACGATCGCGCCGCGCTAGCCTGAAATCAGATGCGAGGCGGGGAAGAGGAATGGAGCTCCAACTCAACGGCAAGGTGGCGCTGGTCACCGGCTCGACGCAAGGCATTGGCCGCGCCATCGCCGAGACGCTGGCGCGCTGCGGCGCGGGCGGCCTGCTCGTCACCGGGCGCGAGAAGACGCGCGGCGATGCCGTTGCGGAAGAGCTTTCGCGGCTCGGCACGCCGACGGTTTTCGTCGCCGCCGACCTCGCCGACCCGGCAGCCCCTGCCCTTTTGGCGCAAGCCTGCATCGAGCGCTTCGGCCGCATCGATGCGCTGGTCAACGCCGCAGGGCTGACCGACCGGGCCTCGTTCCTCGATGCCGATCTCGACGGCTGGGCCTCGCTGTTCGCGGTCAACGCGCGGGCGCCGTTCTTCCTCATGCAGGCGGCCATCGCCGACATGAAGAAGCGCGGAGAGCGCGGCGCCATCGTCAACATCCTGTCGATCAACGACCATTGCGGCTCGCCGGAGCTCGCCGTCTATTCCGCCAGCAAGGGCGCGCTGGCCACGCTGACCAAAAACGCCGCCAACGCCCATCGCTTCGATCGCATCCGCGTCAACGGCATCAATGTCGGCTGGACCGACACGCCGGCCGAACGCGTCATGCAAGCCGACACGCTGGGCAACGGGCCGGGCTGGCTCGATGCCGCCAACGCCTCGCAACCCTTCGGCCGCCTGTTCTCGACCAGCGATATCGCCAACCTCGCCGTCTTCCTGCTTTCGGATGCTGCCGGGCCGATGACCGGCACGCTCGTCGATCAGGAACAGTGGGTGATTGGGGCGAACCGGTGAGCGCCATCGAAACGCAAGCGCCTGCATGACGCATCTCGCCGTCGGCGATTTCACGGTTGCCATCAGAAATTTGTCGCGATGACGGTGACTGAAAAAGCCTATCGCATCATTCGCTCAAAGCACCCGCGCCGCCTCACAGCGCCAGGCTTCCCTGCTCCACCTCCTCGGCATTCGGATCTCCCGGTGCGGTGGCCCAGGCCAATTCGACCAGTGTCACGGTGCGCCGGCCTGTCCCGTCGAGTTGGCAGACGATGAGGCCCTGCTCCTCGATATAGGTCAAGAGGCGCCGGGCGCGGCGCAGCGAGTGCGAGCCGTAGGCGCGGGCGATCGCGGCGTCGCTCGGGCAAGGCCAGCCCTCCTTCGCCGCGCGGGCAATCATCATGAACACGCCCTGCATGTCGTCGGGCAGCAGCGACGCGCGGACGGAAACGTCCCGCCATGCGTCGTCCTGTGTCGTCTCTGACCCAAGGCCGGCCCGGGCGCGCGTCAGCATGCGGCGGAACTCCGGCAGGTCGGGCACGACCGAGGCCAGGCCTTCGATGCGGCAGCGGACCACGAACTCCTGATAGAGCACGCCGATCACGCGAAAACCCGCGTCGGGCTGCGCCAGGATGGCGCGCAGCACACGGTCCACGCGCTCGCGGCGCTCGGCCAGATCCTCGGCGCTGACTTGCGGCTCCGCCGGTTCGGGGCGGATTTCCAAGGCCGCCGACTTCGCCGCCATCAACTGGTCGAGCAGGTCCGGCGACGCCGGGCGACGCGGCGTGCGCACCGTTTCGGGCGGCGGCGCCGCCAGGATGATCGCGCGTGCATCCTCGAGTGCTGCTTCCGGCATCGCCATCAGCCGCGGCGTTCCGTTGCGCGGGCTCGTATCCGTCGGGCCGATGCGCAGGCC
>NZ_RZPB01000467.1:0-4928 GCF_003998535.1 Mesorhizobium sp. M7A.F.Ca.AU.002.02.1.1
CAACAATGGCGGGCGCCATCGTGATCGCCGCCCCAATGGCGGCTATGGCCAGAACGGCCAGCGCGACTTTTCATCGTCCGCCGAGCAAGGTGGTCAGCCCCAGGGCAACGAGATCCCGGTCCAGGGCGAAGCCGTTTCGCCGACCGAATCTGTGGCGCCGGCCGAACCGGCTCCGTCGTTCGAGAACCTTTCCCCGGCAGGTCTTGCCGCCCAGGCCGAACTCAACGAGGCGGCCGCCGAAAGCGGTGCTGCCCGTCGTCCGCGTCGTCCGCGCCGCCCGCGCGTCAACGCCGATCAGGTTGATGGCGGTAGTGACAATGCCAGTTCCGGGACCGACGCCGGCGAGGTGGCTGCGGCCCCGGCCGACAGCGGCAACGCCCAACCGGTCAATGTCGATATCGATAACTGACCCAACGGCATTTCAAGGCATTGAGCGGCGGAGAGAAATCTCCGCCGTTTTCGTTTGGGCGGCCGTGCAATATTATGTGGTTGCCGATATCGGGACGTCTTGAGGGTTCAGCGCCTGTGCACCATATCAGCCTCAACTGGACCCGGCTCGAATGAGCGGGTCCGTCACCGCAATCGGATCCGGTGCCGCAAAGCGGGCCGGTGATGGAAGGAGACAGATATGAACCTTGAGAAATACTCAGAGCGCGTGCGCGGCTTTATCCAGTCCGCGCAGACCATGGCGCTTTCCCGCAACCACCAGCAATTCACCCCTGAACATATCCTGAAAGTGCTCGTCGACGACGACGAGGGCTTGGCCGCGTCGCTGATCGAACGCGCCGGCGGCAACATCCGCGACGTCAAGCTTGGCGTCGAGACGGCGCTCGAAGCGATGCCCAAGGTCGAGGGCGGCAATGGCCAGCTCTATCTGGCCCAGCCGCTGGCGAAAGTGTTTTCGACCGCCGAGGAACTGGCCAAGAAAGCCGGCGACAGTTTTGTCACGGTCGAGCGGCTCTTGCAGGCGCTCGCCATGGAAAAGTCGGCCAAGACCGCCGACATATTGGCCAAGGCCGGCGTCACCGCGCAGGCGCTCAACCAGGTCATCAACGATGTCCGCAAGGGCCGCACCGCCGATTCGGCGAGTGCCGAACAGGGCTACGACGCGCTGAAGAAATACGCGCGCGACCTGACTGCGGATGCCCGTGCCGGCAAGCTGGACCCCGTGATCGGCCGTGACGACGAGATCCGCCGCACCATCCAGGTGCTGTCGCGCCGCACCAAGAACAATCCGGTGCTGATCGGCGAACCCGGCGTCGGCAAGACGGCGATCGCCGAAGGCCTGGCACTGCGCATCGTCAATGGCGACGTACCGGAATCGCTGAAGGACAAGCAGCTGATGGCGCTCGACATGGGCGCGCTGATTGCCGGCGCCAAATATCGCGGCGAGTTCGAGGAGCGGCTGAAGGCCGTGCTCTCCGAAGTCACCTCGGCCAGCGGCAACATCATCCTGTTCATCGACGAGATGCACACGCTGGTCGGCGCCGGCAAGGCGGATGGCGCCATGGATGCGTCCAACCTGTTGAAGCCGGCGCTGGCGCGCGGCGAGCTGCACTGCGTCGGCGCCACCACGCTCGACGAGTATCGCAAGCATGTCGAGAAGGATGCAGCCCTTGCCCGGCGCTTCCAGCCGGTTTTCGTCGACGAGCCGACGGTGGAAGACACCGTTTCGATCCTGCGCGGCCTGAAGGAGAAATACGAGCAGCACCACAAGGTGCGCATTTCGGATTCAGCGCTGGTGGCGGCGGCGACGCTGTCCAACCGCTACATCGCCGATCGCTTCCTGCCGGACAAGGCGATCGACCTGGTCGACGAAGCCGCATCGCGGCTGCGCATGCAGGTCGATTCCAAGCCCGAGGCGCTGGACGAGATCGATCGCCGCATCATGCAGCTCAAGATCGAGCGCGAGGCGCTGAAGGTCGAGACGGACGATGCTTCGAAGGACCGGCTCGCCCGCCTGGAAAAGGAACTCGTCGGCCTTGAGGAGGAATCGACCGAGATCACCGCCAAGTGGCAGGCCGAGAAGCAGAAGCTCGGGCTCGCCGCCGACCTGAAGAAGCAGCTCGACGAGGCGCGCAACGACCTTGCCATTGCTCAGCGCAAGGGTGAATTCCAGCGCGCCGGCGAGCTTGCCTATGGCAAGATTCCGGAATTGGAAAAGAAGCTGAAGGAGGCCGAGGCCCAGGACGGCAAAGCCGGCATGGTCGAAGAGGTGGTTACCCCCGACCACGTCGCCCATATCGTCTCGCGCTGGACCGGCATTCCGGTCGACAAGATGCTGCAGGGCGAGCGCGACAAGCTGCTGCGCATGGAAGACGAGATCGGCAAGCGCGTCGTTGGCCAGGGCGAGGCGGTGCAAGCTGTGTCGAAAGCGGTGCGGCGCGCCCGCGCGGGCCTGCAGGATCCGAACCGGCCGATCGGCTCGTTCATGTTCCTCGGACCGACGGGTGTCGGCAAGACCGAGCTGACCAAGGCGCTGGCGAGCTTTCTGTTCGACGACGAGAGCGCCATGGTGCGCATCGATATGTCGGAGTTCATGGAAAAGCACTCGGTCGCCCGGCTGATCGGCGCGCCTCCCGGCTATGTCGGCTATGAGGAAGGCGGCGCGCTGACCGAAGCGGTGCGGCGCCGGCCCTATCAGGTCGTGCTGTTCGACGAGATCGAGAAGGCGCATCCGGATGTGTTCAACGTGCTTTTGCAGGTGCTCGACGACGGCCGCCTGACCGACGGCCAGGGCCGCACGGTCGACTTCCGCAACACGCTGATCATCATGACGTCGAACCTCGGCGCCGAATATCTCGTCAACCTCACCGAGGACCAGGATGTCGATCTGGTGCGCGACGAGGTGATGAACGTCGTCAGGGCATCGTTCCGGCCGGAGTTCCTCAACCGCGTCGACGAGGTGATCCTGTTCCACCGGCTGCGCCGGCAGGATATGGGCCGCATCGTCGAGATCCAGCTCAAGCGGCTCGAGAGCCTGCTTGTCGACCGCAAGATCACGCTATCGCTGGACCAGGAGGCGGTGGATTGGCTGGCGGCCAAGGGCTACGACCCGGCCTATGGCGCGCGGCCGCTGAAGCGGGTGATGCAGAAGGAATTGCAGGACCCACTGGCGGAGAAGATCCTGCTCGGCGACATCCTCGACGGCTCGACCGTCAAGGTGACAGCCGGTTCCGACCGGCTGAATTTCCGCTCCAAACCGACGATCGTCGCGGCGGAAGCGGCAGCCTGATCCTGCGCCGCGCGTCCTTCCTGGACGCGCGGCGTTTTCATATAAAACGTGGGGTGGGGATGACACTGGACGACTACAACAGCTTCTGCGACTCGCTGCCTTCGACGACCCATGTCGTCCAGTGGGGTGGCGCCCATGTTTGGAAGGTGGGGGCCAAGGTCTTCGCGATCGGCGGCTGGGACGATGGCCAGCAGCTCTTCGTCACCTTCAAATGTTCCGATATCGCCTATGATGTGCTCAAGGAACAGCCGGGGCTACGGCCCGCACCCTATCTTGCCTCGCGCGGCATGACATGGATCCAGCGTCGGACAAGCCAGAGCATGGATGATGCCGCGCTGAAGGACTATCTGCGCGAGAGCCATCGCCTTGTCGCCCTGAAGCTTACCAGGCAGGCGCGCAAGGAATTGGGACTTGCCGAAAGCTAGCCTATATTCCTTGAGGCGCCGGAAAACCGCCATCTTCATGCCCGGTTCATGTTGGAACCATAGGATGGTGTAACTGGTTTGCTGGCGAAGGGGTTCGCCAGAAGACAATGCCGGCGGCGGCAAATTTACGGACCGGAGAATTTGGCCACCATGTTCCGCACGATCTTTGCCCTCTCGGCGCTAGCCGCCGGGCTTGTGTCTTCCGGGGCGTTCGCCGCGCCGACGACGGACAATGCGCCAAGGGTTGTCCGCGCTGCCGATACCGGGGGCATCCTTGTCGCCCAGGACGGTAATCTCGACATCTACTACGACGCCAGGGGCAACCGCGTGATCGTCGATGCCGATACCGGCAAGGTCATCGCCATCCAGCCGCCGCAGACCCGGCTCGACCGCCGCGCCTTGCGCCGCGAGACACGACTGCGCGAACTGGGCCGCGCCCCCGAAGGCGACGACCGCTACTATCTCGACGATCCGGAAGACATGGCGCGGTTCCGGCGCAAGCAGTTGGAAGAGGAAGGCCGCGTTATCCCGCCGCCGGCAGATGAGTACGATCCCTATGGGGACAATTCCGCCGAAGCCTACCCGCCGGCGCCGCAGGACGATGGCAATTACGACGACAATTATCCCGACGCGCCGCAGCCGGCTAAGCCGGGTACAATCAAGCGCCAGCCGCTGAACGAGGCCGCGATAGACCCTGCCCAGCCGACGACACCCGCCGATCAGGCGGCTCTGCCGCCAAAGGCCGGCGACAAGACCACCGTTGCCCCGGCACTTTCGCTGGGAGCGCGCCAGGATGTCGCCGCCCTTCAGGTGCTGCTCGACCGGGGTGGCGCTTCGCCTGGCGTCATCGACGGGCGTTTCGGTTCGAATGTCGACAAGGCGCTCGCCGCCTACAACCAGATCACCGGCGCCAATCTGCGATCGACCGACGCGGTCGCCATCCAGGCGGCACTTGCGCAATCCGGCGGCGATGCCTTCGCCAATTACACGATCACAGCGGAGGACGCGGCCGGTCCTTATGTCGCGTCGATCCCGGAAGACTACAGCCAGAAGGCGCAACTCGACCGCATGGGTTATACGTCGGTGACCGAGGCGCTCGCGGAGCGCTTTCACATGGACGAGAATTATCTCAAGGCGCTCAACCCGGAGGTCGATTTCAATCGTCCCGGCACGATCATCAAGGTCGCCAATTTCGGCAGGCTGGTTTCGACGCCGGTGGCGCGTATCGTCGCCGACAAGGACAAGAAAGAGGTTTTCGCCTATGACGC
>NZ_RZPB01000468.1:0-4912 GCF_003998535.1 Mesorhizobium sp. M7A.F.Ca.AU.002.02.1.1
AACCTGGACCATGCGCGGATGGCTGCCAAGACGGCGTATCTCGGCGGCAGCGAGCTTCGGATCCTGTGGCGCGATGATGATCGAGCCCATGAACCGATCGTCTTTCGGCAACCACTGATCGATCTGATAATCGTTGTAAGCGCTGACCAGAGCGCTGGCATAGTAAGGGTTAGCCAGGGTCGACGCCTCGATAGGCTCATCGCCGGCAGGATCGCCACGTCGACTTTGTATTTGTCGAGGTGCTTCTCTTTCATGATGAAATAGTTGTCGGCTTCCGTTTTCGGACGGATGTCCTTGCGGGAAAAGTCCTGCGGGTGGAACCAGGGCCGATGACCATGCGGAAAGGCCCCAACGGGCCCTGTTTTCTCGCCCTCGATGAACATGTCTTTCCACAAGCCGGAGAGATAGGGCTCCAACACAGTAGCGCTTGACCAGTAATTATGACAGTCGCAGTCGACTATGAACACTTCTTCCGCTCCGTATCCGTATCTCGTCCCGGCGGCGCTGCCGGCCGCTGATGTGCTACAGCTTCCGCCTTGAGTATTGTTTGATCAAGCTTATGATACGTGGAATATGATCGAGTTTTTCGATTGGAGATTTCATGCAACTTGATCACATCGAGACCTTTCTGGACATCATCGAATCGAGAAACTTCAATCGCACCGCGGATCGGCTAGGATTGACCCAGTCGACGATCAGCACCCGCATCAAGAACCTCGAGAGCGCAATCGGGTCCGAACTGTTCCAGCGCGGACGCGCTGGGGCGGAACCGACCGCCGCAGGACGCCGGTTCGAAGCTTACGCAAGATCCCTGCTGTCCACATGGTCGCAGGCTCGCCACGATGTCCGGGCGTTCAATCGTTTCGAAGGCACCTTGCGCGTCGCCGCGCAGGTCGGGATGACCCGCTCGGTTTTGCCGGGTTGGGTGGAGACGCTGTGTCAGGCTCTTCCCAAATCGTCGATCCATGTCGAGTCGGATTATTCGAACCAGATGGTCAGCGACCTAAGCATGGGAAATCTCGACATCGCTGTGCTTTACGCCCCACGATACCTACCCGAAATCTCCTATGAACATTTGATGGTTGAGGAATATGTGATGGTTTCCACGGTAGCCAGAACCCTCTCCGAGGTCGATCCTGAAACCTATATTCGTCCTGGCTATACGGTCCTGCTGGAGAAGGCCCATGCCGAATTGCTTGGCGAGTTGGCGATCTGTCGCCTTTCCATGGGATCAGAAACCTTGGCGGAGATGATGCTACGGCGCGCGGGCGGGACCTGCTATATGCGAAGTGACGATGCGCGCAGGTTCGCCCTCGAACGCCCATCGTTCATCGTCGAAGGTGCTCCGACCCTGCATCAGCCGGTACACACGGCCATCCTGGCGCGCCGCAAGCACGAACCGATCATCCGCAAGGGAATCCGCGCCCTTCACGTTGCCGTGATGTCATTGGATATGTAATCGAAATAATCGATCATAACGCGGGAGGGAGGCTCCTGTTATGGCGGGCCTGGAAATGGCATCTTGGCTCTACTTTAAACCGAGATGAATGATGAACGCACACGTTGGGACCCCCGGCCTCCTCCCGATGATGCGTCATCGGCAATGGGCACAAACCACATCGCAGCTCGTACTCTGCCGTCGTGTAATCGAGGAGACGCCCGATGTGAAAACTTTCGTTTTCACATCCCCGACGGATCGGATGTTCTGCTTCAGCGCGGGCCAGTATGTGCTCGTGCACCTCAAGATCGAGGGTGCCGCGGTGACGCGCTCCTACTCTGTTTCCTCACCACCGACGCGACCGCTCGACCTGCAGATCACGGTGAAGCGAACACCGGGCGGCCTGGTTTCGAATTGGCTCCACGACAATTTGGGGGCGGGCGACGAGGTCGAAATCGAAGGGCCGCTCGGCTCATTCAATCTCGATGACCTGCCATATGAAACGCCGCTCTTCCTTTCGGGCGGCAGCGGGATAACGCCCGTGATGTCGATGTTGCGTGCGCTTACCGACCGCGCAACCGACCAGGATATCTCCTTCATTCATAGTGCCAGAACGCCAGGTGATATAATCTTTCGACGGGAATTGGACGCACTTGCCTCTCGCTTCCCCAACGTGCGGGTAACGTGCGTTTGCAGCCAGGAAGATCGCACCTGGAGGGGGCCAACTGGCCGAATAGACAGTCAGATGCTGCTGACCCTCGTTCCCAATCTCCACAGGCGCACCGTTTTTGCCTGTGGACCCGAAGGGTACATGAAGACGGCACGGGCCTGCCTTCACGCAATAGGCTTCCCGCCGGCGCAGTATCACGAGGAGAGTTTCGGAGGCAGCAATGGTTCGCGGTCGGAATTGGCTTCAGCGATTTCGTCTTCGGTCCGTTTCGCCCGCTCGGGCGTGGAGCATCACTGCGCGCCCGGAGAGACCCTGCTTGAAGCGGCACGGAACTGTGGCATCTACATCCCAACCGCCTGCCAGCAGGGCGTTTGCGGAACGTGCCGAATAGCCAAACTATCCGGCGAAGTTGCCATGGACGATCTAGGCGGGCTGAATGCTGAAGATAAATCGGCCGGCTATGTCCTGGCATGTTGCAGCCGCCCGCAAGGAACGGTTTTGCTCGACGTTTAACTCGGCGTTGTTGACCTTTGAAAAGGCCGCCTTGCGCGCGCTTGGCCTCGAGGGTCTGGTCTCAAAATGTTGCCGCCGCCGTCGAAATGGGAGCAGAGCCGCCCCCCTTCCTCCTGGTTTTCGGGTTTACCACCCGCGCACCCGTGGCACCGTTCGACTTATTCCAACCCTTACTGAGCTACAGACGCGAATGTCAGCTTTAGGGCTCGAAACGTGGCAGCGCATTGGCCGGCCGCCAGGCAACTACGATCGGTTGCTGGACTTCAGCCGCGCGGTCACCGGCACATTGTTCTTCGTGCCGGCGACGACATTTCTGGAGAACGTTGCGACCCGGGAAGCAGTCACCTCGACCGCTGGTCCGGCCCTGTCGGACGGATCTATTCGGAGTCATCGTAAGTAGGTCCGCCAGACCATACAGTACGAGGAAACGGCTTGGCGACCCGTACAGAGAACGCTGACCCTCAGCGACTAGCACATCTTATCTGTCAACTGGTTACGAGGCGGTTCGCCCAAATTCAAGAAGCTAGGCCAGCCATTCGCTGACCGCATTTATCTTACACCCATTGGCAGCTTTGCGCCTCAAATCGGCCGATAGGGCGGCCCTATCCGTGCCGTTAAGCGGACGTCGATGAACGGCACGCCAAGAACGGCTTGCGCCATCTGGTCACCCGAGGCGTTTGTGGCGTGCCGAGTTGATATGAGACCCAGCGTCTTGGTCGAAATTAGAACGGGAGCTTGATATCGCCCACCGACAAAGGGCTACCGGCCGCTATGAGCGCGGCAACCGTCTCTCTGTCCTGTTGCCGGCGCCTCATGAGTCCGTTCAGCACCCTGTCGAGAGATATCGCGCCGGCTCCGGCGATGGCGAGGACGAACATGCCGCCCGCTATGGCGAGATCCTTTTCCAAATGCAGCAATTCGTTCTGGCTGGCGAAATTGGTGTGGAACAGGGCTGCTGTTGCCAAACAGAACAGTCCGAGCGCGACCGCGCCCAGACGCGTCAGCAGGCCCAGGCCGATCGAAAGACCGGCTCCCAGCTGCAGCGCTATGGTGGCCATCAGAAGCGGCAGGCTGACGCCGAGGGCGGCCATGGCTTTTGCGGCACCGTCGAAATGGATCGCCAGCTCAACGCCTTCATGCACGAAGAGCAATGAGAGCAGCAGGCGACCCGTCAGCAGGGTCAAGTCGGTGAGATGTAGTTTCAAGGCGATTTGTGTCGTTGTCACGATTGGCTCCAGATAGGAAAGAGGGCAGGCGCCGCACGACGGCGCCCGCCTGGCTTCATTGGGTCACTTTGGTGTCGATGGCCTTCTGCAGGTCTGCGCGTTCCTCGCAGCCTGCCGGGCAGAGCTGGGTCAGCGATGCCAGCTGCTCCCTAGCTTTGGCCATGTCGCCGGTCTCGACATAGAGTTCGCCGAGATATTCGCGCGCCGCCTTGTGGTCCGGCTTCAGTTCGAGCGCCTTGGTGTAGTAGGTCAGTGCCGTCGTGTAATCGCCGGTCTTGCGCAGCGTGAAGCCGAGCAGATTGTAGACGTCGGCCTGCTGCGTGTCCTGCGCCAGGTCACGAAGATCGGCCAATGCACCCTTATAGTCCTTGGCATCGATCTTGGCTTTTACTGCGGTGAGGTCGGGCGCGTCGTCGCCTTCAATGTTGTCCACGGCATAGGCCGGCCCGGTGACGGCGACCGGAACGGCAGTCAGCACGGCAACGGCGCCGAGCAGCCCGAACAGGTTGTGCCTGTTGAAGAGGGAAGGTTCCATTGTCTTTCTCGCTTTGGGATTGCCGCGCTTAAATTTGCACGGGGGTGAAGCCGTAGGCGTTGCCGTCCTTGACGAAGGTGCCGGTGCCCGGGAACGGGAAGTGCGAACCGGAGATGCGGATGTTGTCGGCAATCACGCGATCGATCAGTTTGTGGCGCGTGGTAATGGCCGTCGGCCCATCCTGGTCGTAGGTGCCTTGCCAGTCCGGATGCGGCGCCAGTAGTGCCGGCACATACATTGTGTCTGCCGAAATCATGATCTGCTCCTTGCCGGAGTTTGCGAGGTAGACCGAATGGCCTGGCGTATGACCGGGCGCGGCGATGATCTGCATGCCAGGCGCCACTTCGGCGCCGTCCTCGACCAGCTTCCAGTTCTTCCATTTCGGGAAGTTTTCGGCGATGCGCTTGCCCGCCGGCTTGCGCCCTTCGGGCAGCTTTGCCAGTCGGCCGGGGTCGGTCCACCACTTGTATTCCGTGGCGTTGACGATGAGCTCGGCATTGGGGAACACAGGCGCGCTGGTCCCCTTTTCC
>NZ_RZPB01000469.1:0-4891 GCF_003998535.1 Mesorhizobium sp. M7A.F.Ca.AU.002.02.1.1
GCGGCACCGGTCAGGTCGATCGGCTTGCCATCCAGCATGACCGAGCCGGAAACGGCACGCCTGATGCCGGAAATCGCCTCGAGCAGTTCGGATTGTCCGTTGCCGGCGACACCGGCGATGCCGACGATCTCGCCGGCCCTGATATCGAAGGAGATGTCGTCGACCATGGTGACGCCGCGCGTATCCCTGACCGTCAGGTTCTTGACTGCGAGCTTGACGGCGCCGGCCTCTGCCTCGCCCTTCTCGACCCGCAAGAGCACGCGCCGGCCGACCATCAGCTCGGCCAGTTCCTCGACAGTCGTTTTCCTGGTCTCGCGCGTCGCCACCATCGTGCCCTGGCGCATGACCGACACCGTGTCGGTGATGGCCATGATCTCGCGCAGTTTGTGGGTGATCAGCACCACCGTCTTGCCCTGGTCCTTCAACTGCCGAAGGATGCGGAACAGATGGTCGGCCTCGGCCGGCGTCAAAACGCCCGTCGGTTCGTCGAGGATCAGGATCTCGGCGCCGCGATAGAGCGCCTTCAGGATCTCGACACGCTGCTGCAGGCCGACCGGCAGTTCCTCGATGATTGCATCGGGATCGACTTCCAGCCCGTATTCACGCTCCAGCCGCTCCAGTTCGGAGCGCGCCTTGGCGATGCTCTTCTTCAAGAGCGCATCGCTTTCGGCGCCGAGGATGACGTTCTCCAGCACTGTGAAATTGTCGACCAGCATGAAGTGCTGATGCACCATGCCGATGCCGAGCGCGATGGCGTCATTGGGGGTCTTGATCGAAGCCGGCTGGCCGCCAACGCGGATCTCGCCGCTGTCGGCCTGGTAGAAGCCGTAGAGGATCGACATCAGCGTCGACTTGCCAGCGCCGTTCTCGCCGACAATGCCGTGGATCGTGCCGCGACCGATCTCAAGATTGATGTCCCGGTTGGCGCGCACCGCACCAAAACTCTTGTTGATGCCGATCAACTCGATTGCGGCTTGCGCCATGCAGCCTGTCCCACTCTTATTTTTTTATCGCTTGGTCAAAACGCCTAGCATGACGCTCCGCCCGTGCCAATTGGCGGAGCAGGTTCACTCTCGACAAATCCCGGTGCGCTTGTCAATTTGCAACGTGGCCGGGGCCTTCACATTCGCTAGTATGGCGGAGCCGAAATTCGCATTGCGGCGCAAGACATCGCGGCGCAAGACATCGCGGTGAAGACTGGGGAATTCACATGACCATACCCGCCGACCGGCTGACGACGCTGGAAATCCGCGCCGCCGAGCAGGAGAAGACCATCGAGGAACTGTCCGGCCAGATCGCCGAGCAGTGGAAAGTGATCGAGCGCATGCAGCGCAAGCTCGACGCGCTGACGGATCGCTTCCTGGCGCTGGAGGAGCAGACGGGAGATGAAGTGCCTGTAACCAAGCCGCCGCACTGGTGAGGAAAAAGGGAAGGGCGCATGCCATGGCCAGTGAAAGCGATCGCATTGCACGGGCCAGCGACTATGTGCGTGGCCTGATGAACGATGCGGAGCGCGAACGGGCCGAACGTGATCTGGAGATCGACCCGGCCTTCCGCGACGAGGTCGTGCGACTTGCCGAGCGCATGCACGTCTTCGACCGTGCCGAACCGGGGGATGGCGAAGAGCGCTGGAAGCAGATCACGCAGCGCATTGGCGACCTGCCGCAGATGCGTAGTTCTGGCCTGAGCGACGCCAGGCCGCCAACCGTGATCCGAAGCCTGTCGCAGCGGCCATACGGCGTCGGCGTGCACGCGCTGGGCGGCCGGCGTGGATTTGTGGTTGCCGCCGGACTGATGGTGGCGTTCGCGCTCGGTTGTCTCGCCGCGAAGCTGCTATAGGCGAGGCCGGCGAGACATCAGAGCCATCGTCTCGCCGTCCGAACGGCATATCTCAACGGTGTTCCAGCCGAGGGCCGCGTAGAAACCACGCGCATCCCATGTGTAGAGATAGAGCATCTCGACGCCCCGTGACGCCGCATGGGCTTCCGTTGCCTTGACCAGCGCGGTGGCGATGCCTCGGCGTCGATACCTTGCATCGACAACCAACCCGGCCAGCCATGGCGTCAGATCATGCGCGGGCTCCAGTTCGTGGCGCACCAGCAGGCATGTCCCGACCGGGGTGTCGCCGATCCGGGCCACGAATGCCGCCTCGAAACCGTCACCGGCGATCAAGTCGCGAAGCCCTGCCGCATCTTCCCCGAGAGTCCTTCCGGTTCCCTCGAAAAAGGCAGACAGGCGCAGTTGCGCGACCGCTGCTACGTCGTGCTCGCCCATGGGTCCGATCGTCGGCTGCATCTGTATCTCGAAACGGTGTCCGGCACGGAGCGAAGGTTTCGCTCGATCCGGTAAAGGCAAAACCGCCGGGCTGGCGCCCGGCGGTTTGCAGATCATGGCTGTGTGTTCGTGCCGCTCAATAGGGGCAGGCGTTGTCAGTCGTATAGTCGTGTACTTCGACCTTGCCGGCAATGATGTCGGCCTTGGCTTTTTCGACGGCCGCCTTCATCTCGTCCGTCACCAGCGCCTTGTTGTTGTCGTCCATGGCGTAGTCGACGCCGCCTTCCTTGAGGCCGAGATTCTCGACGCCGCCCTTGAAGGTGCCGTTCTTGCCGTCCATGAAGGCGGTGTAGACGGCGACGTCGACGCGCTTCAGCATCGAGGTCAGCACCTTGCCGGGCTGCAGGCCGTTCTGGTTGGAATCGACGCCGATGCCAAGCTTGCCGGCATCTGCCGCCGCCTGCAGCACGCCAACGCCGGTACCGCCTGCCGCGGCGTAGACCACGTCGGAGCCCTGGTCGATCTGCGTCTTGGCGATCTCGCCGCCCTTGGCCGGATCGTTCCAGGCAGCCGGCGTGTCACCCGTCATGTTCTGGATGACATCGGTCGCGCCGGCCGATTTGGCACCGCCGACATAGCCGCATTCGAACTTGCGGATCAGCGGGATGTCCATGCCGCCGACGAAGGAGACCTTCTTCGACTTCGAGGCCATCGCCGCCATGATGCCGACGAGATAGGAGCCTTCGTTTTCCTTGAATACCAGCGAGCGGACATTGGGCATGTCGACGGCGTCGTCGATGATGGCGAAGTTGAGATCGGGATATTCGGCCGCGACCTTCTTCAGCGCATCCTCCCAGGCGAAGCCGGCCATGACGATCGGGTTGTGGCCGTCCTCGGCGAAGCGGCGCAGCGCCTGCTCACGCTGCGAGGCGTTGGAGACCTCGAATTCGACGTAGGCCGTGCCGGTTTCCGTCTTGAATTTCTCGGCGCCGTGATAGGCAGCCTCGTTGAAGGATTTATCGAATTTGCCGCCGAGATCATAGAGGATGGCCGGCTGGACATCCGCGGCGAAAGCCGGAAGAACCATTGCGGTTGCGGCCAGGAGGCCGAGAACGATACGTTTCATGTGATCCACACCCTGTCGGTTATTTTTTCCGTTACGCACCGCATGCCGGCCCGGTTCTCCGGCAGGCATGCGACGTCAGCCAGGAGTGTATTCCCTCCCGCTCGGCGGCAATCTGGCATGGCCCGAAACAAAATTCACGCGGAATTTTGACCTTTTGGAAAAGCTTGGTGCGGGCAAGCCGCACCGCAGCTTGTGTCAGGCGGAGGCGGCGGCAGGGATGGCGCAAGCGACACCGGTGCCTTTGAGGTTGCACGTGCCGTAAGGATTCTTCGCCAGATATTGCTGGTGATCGGCTTCGGCGAAGTAGAATTCGGCCGCCGGGGCGATCTCGGTGGTGATCCTGCCGTGGCCGGCACCGCGCAGCGAGGTCTCATACGCATCGCGCGAGGCGCTCGCCGCCAACAGTTGCGCCTCGTCGCTCGTGTAGATCGCGGAGCGATAGGCGGTGCCGACATCATTGCCCTGGCGCATGCCCTGCGTGGGATCGTGGCTTTCCCAGAACAGCTTCAGAAGCCCAGCATAGGAGACGATCCCGGGGTCATGGACCACCAGCACCGCTTCGGCATGACCGGTTAGCCCGGTGCAGGTCTCCTGATAGGTCGGATTGGGCGTGAAGCCGCCGGCATAGCCGGCCGCGGTGACCCAGACGCCTTCGACCTGCCAGAACAGCCGCTCCGCAGCCCAGAAGCAGCCGAGCCCGAACATGGCCGTCTCCAGCCCCTCGGGATAAGGACCCTTGAGCGGTCTTTTCAAGACCTTGTGCCTGGATGCGGTCGGGATCGCCCTGGCGCGGCCCGGCAGGGCCTCGGAGGGCTTCGGCAGATTGAGCTTCTTGTTCAGCATGTCGCTGAGAAAGAACATGCGCGGGTTTCCCTCTCTTCGCGGAAAGCGGATCAGTTTGCGACGAACTGTCCGGCGCGACGTTGCCGCCTGTAGCCTATCGCATAGAGCAGGAAAGCCAGCACCGCGAACACGGCGAAGCCCGGCTGGTTCAGCACCCAGGCGATGGCGCCATCCCATAGCAGCGGGCTGGTCTTGGTTCGGATGAAGGTCTCGAAGGCGGCCCGCGTGTCGGGCGAGACCGCGAGCCAACTGCTGTTGAGCGGGGTCAGCACCAGCACGGAGGCCGCCACTGTGCGTGTCGCGTCGAGCACCGCCATGATGACGGAAATCGACAGCGCGATCATTGCGGCAAGACGAAAGACGAAGCGAAACATCAGAACCCTCCTCCGGGCTGGTCCTCTCCCGAGGGGCTTTTCAGAGATAGAATGCGCATGGCTGGATCGCAATCGCCATACGCGAATTTGCAGACTCCAAACTCAGGTCAACGGAGGGCCGGACGACAGTCAGTCGGGTCGCTTTTCATTGACATGTGAGGGCAGCTATGCTAATAGTTTGGGTATGGCGTTGACTTGCGCCGACGACCCGCCGCACAGGCGGGTTTTTGCGTTTGGTGCTCGCAAACCGACGCGCCGGCGAAGTCTCCCAAGA
>NZ_RZPB01000046.1:0-16876 GCF_003998535.1 Mesorhizobium sp. M7A.F.Ca.AU.002.02.1.1
GGCTACGGCCGTGCCGATCCGCCCCATGCCGACAATGCCGAGCCGCTTGCCCCAGATGCGCCGGCCCAGCATCCAGGTCGGCGACCAGCCGGCCCATTTCTTGTCGCCGGTGAGCACATTGGCGCCTTCCGCGAGCCGCCGCGGCACCGCCAGCATCAGCGCCATCGTCATGTCGGCGGTGTCTTCGGTCAGGACATTCGGCGTGTTGGTGACGGTGATGCCCCTCTTGGCCGCAGCCGCGACATCGATCTTGTCGACGCCGTTGCCAAAATTGGCGATCAGCTTGAGGTTGTCGCCTGCCTGAGCGATCAGCGCCGCGTCGATATTGTCGGTAATGGTCGGCACCAGAACGTCGGCTTCCTTGACCGCCGCGACCAGTTCCGGCTGCGTCATCGGCCGGTCCTCGACATTCAGCCTTGCGTCGAACAGTTCGCGCATGCGGGTCTCGACCGGGTCGGGCAGCTTGCGCGTGATGACGACGAGAGGCCTTTTTTTGCCTGCCATTGTTTCCCTCTCGAGTATTTGCCGCAATTCCGAACGCAAAACCGCTTCACAGGTTTGCTGGAATTGCTCTAACCCGATCTCGTTGAGACCTCTTTAACCAAGACCGGCGAAACTGAAAGCCGGTCGCGGTGCCGATTACCCATGTAACAAGCGGTGCCGCCGAAGACAAAGAAAAAGGGGCGCCGAGGCAAGCGCCGAAAGGAATGAAAGTGTCTGGTTTCGCGTCGCTTCGCCTGGCCCTCAGTGCAGCATTTGTGGGCGCTCTGCTTTATTCTCCGCTTACGGCGGCACAGAGTGCGGCTGCACCTGCCCAGAGCGTCGTCACGCTCGGGCCGAGCGGCCTGCCGCTGCCGCGATTCGTCAGCCTGAAATCCGGCCGCGTCAACTCGCGCGTCGGCCCCGGCGCCAACTACTCGGTCGACTGGATGTACATGAAGGCCGGCCTGCCGATGGAGATCATCCAGGAATTCGACACATGGCGCCGCGTGCGCGATGCCGATGGTTCGGAAGGCTGGATCAACCAGTCGCTGCTTTCCGGCCGACGCACGGCAATCGTCGCACCATGGCAGCGTGGCAAGGGCACCCGGATCAATCTTCTCAACAGCCCCGACAAGGATGCAAGGGTGGTCGCGATGATCGAACCTGGCGTCATGGGTACGATCAAATCCTGCGACGGCCAGTGGTGCGAAATGACGTTCGACGGCCACACCGGCTGGCTTGCCCAGTCGGTCGTCTGGGGCGCCTATCCCGGCGAACGGGTCAAGGACTGATTCTCTTTCGCGGTCCTGGCTTTATGCCCGATACGGCCGAGATGGGTGTCCTGGAAGCCGGTCGGCAGCTTCAGACCGTAGCCCAGCGCACGGTCGATGGCGATGTGGGCGATCCATATCAGCGCAACCGCCATCGCGGCCGCATTGCCCCACATGTGCCCGCCGAGCAGCAGCAGCACGGGCACGATCAGGATGTGCAAGGCGTTGTAGGCAAGGGCACCGACGCGCGGACCGGCCAGATAGCCCGACATCGATAGGTCAGGCGCCAGGATAAGCAATCCGAAGAGCCACCAGGAGATGCCGGTCGAACCGTAGAAAATGACGGCAGCCAGTGCCACGATCGCCCATTCGAGCCGGATTACGAGATCGAGGGGTTTCATCCCTGGCCGATAATTCTGGCTTGGCAGATGATTCCGGCCTCGCCAGTCATTCGCGGCGTTTGGGGCGCAGCCTCACGACGATGTCGACATTGGCGATCTCCATCCCTTCCGGAGGCTCCGGCAGGTTCGCAACCGTCACCGGACCGCTGTCGATGTCGAATATACGGTTTTCGCCTTCGATGTAGAAATGGTGGTGGTCGGAGGTGTTGGTGTCGAAATAGGTTTTCGCGCCTTCGACGGCGAGGATGCGCAAAAGTCCCGCCTGGGTAAACTGGTGAAGGGCATTGTAGACGGTGGCCAGCGACACCGGCACGCCGGCGGCAACCGCCTCCTCGTGCAGTTCCTCGGCCGACAGATGCCGGTCGCCCTTGGCGAAAAGCAGATCGGCCAGCGCAATGCGCTGACGCGTCGGCCTCAGCCCGGCTTCACGGACCCGCTTGTCCACAGCGACATTTTCCTTCCGGCCGTCCAGGTCCATCTTCTCGTCGAACCCCACAGTTCCGCCCCAAGACACGCCCAGAATGGCAAAAAAATGAACGTCTGCCGAAACCGGACCTCTCAGGACATATATTCTGTCGTCCGAATGCGATCAATAGCGCGCATTGACCCAGGCAGACGAGCAGGCTAAGCGCAAACGCCGGTTTCCGGCCTGAAACAGATTGTGTTAGGAAACCAACGACAAGGGCACCCGATGGCCCGGAACGATATGGGATGAGATTGATGGCGGGTAAATCCAGCTACGAGTACGACGAATTGCTGGCCTGCGCCCGCGGCGAACTGTTCGGACCGGGCAACGCCCAGCTTCCCTATCCGCCAATGCTGATGTTCGACCGCATCACCGAGATCAGCGAGACCGGCGGCGCCTTCGAGAAGGGTTTCATCCGCGCGGAGTTCGACATCAAGCCGGACCTGTGGTTCTTTGCCTGCCATTTCATCGGCAATCCGATCATGCCGGGGTGCCTCGGCCTCGACGCCATGTGGCAACTGACGGGCTTCTATCTTGGCTGGCTTGGCGAACCCGGGAAGGGAATGGCGCTGTCGACCGGCGAAGTGAAATTCAAGGGCATGGTCACGCCTTCGGTGAAGAAGGTCGAATATGGCATCGACTTCAAGCGCGTGATGCGGGGCCGGCTGGTGCTCGGCATCGCCGATGGCTGGCTGAAGGCGGATGGCGAACCCATATACGCGGCAACGGATTTGAAAGTCGGTCTGTCCAAGCAGTCGGCGGTCGGCTGACCGGCACCCCTGGCCGGCCCCCTTTGGCCAGCATCCCTGGAAGGAGTTGCGAATGAGACGTGTCGTAGTCACAGGCCTCGGCATCGTGTCGTCGATCGGCAACAATGCCAACGAGGTGCAAGCCTCGCTGCATGACGCCAGATCAGGCATCAGCTTCTCGGATTCCTTCGCCGAACACGGCTTCCGCTGCCAGGTCTGGGGAGCGCCGACGCTCGATCCATCGGCGATGATCGATCGCCGTGCGATGCGCTTCCTGAGCCAGGGTGCTGCATGGAACCACGTCGCCATGGACCAGGCGATCGCGGATGCGGGCCTCGGCGAGAGCGACATCACCAATGAGCGCACCGGCATCGTCATGGGATCGGGCGGACCATCCACCCGCACCATCGTCGAAGCTGCCGAAACGACGCTGAAGAACGGCAGTCCCAAGCGCATCGGTCCATTCGCGGTGCCGAAGGCAATGTCGTCGACCGCATCGGCGACGCTTGCCACATGGTTCAAGATCCACGGCGTCAACTACTCGATCTCGTCGGCCTGTTCGACCTCGGCGCATTGCATCGGCAATGGCTATGAATTGATCCAATGGGGCAAGCAGGACATCGTCTTCGCCGGCGGCCACGAGGATCTCGACTGGACGATGTCGGACCTGTTCGACGCCATGGGCGCCATGTCGTCGAAATTCAACGACAAGGCATCGACCGCCTCCCGTGCGTATGACGTCAATCGCGACGGCTTCGTCATTGCCGGGGGCGCCGGTGTGCTGGTGCTGGAAGAGCTTGAGCATGCCAAGGCGCGCGGCGCCAAGATCTATGCCGAGATCGTCGGCTATGGCGCGACGTCGGATGGCTACGACATGGTTGCTCCTTCAGGCGAAGGCGCGGTCCGCTGCATGCGCCAGGCGCTGGCCACGGTTTCCACGCCGGTCGACTACATCAACACCCATGGCACCTCGACGCCGGTGGGAGATTCCAAGGAAATGGGCGCCATCCGCGAGGTGTTCGGCCCAGAGATGCCGTACATCACCTCGACGAAGTCGCTGACCGGCCATTCGCTGGGCGCGGCCGGCGTGCAGGAATCCATCTACTCGATCCTGATGATGCAGGGCGGTTTCATCGGCGAAAGCGCCCATATCGAGACCCTCGACCCCGAATTCGAGGGCATGCCGATCGTGCGAAAGCGCATCGACGACGCCAGGATCGACACTGTTTTGTCCAATTCGTTCGGCTTCGGTGGCACCAACGCCACGCTCGTTTTCCAGCGCTATTCCGCATAAGGATTTGCCGGCCATGGACGGATTGATGAAGGGCAAGCGCGGGCTTGTCATGGGTGTCGCCAACGATCATTCGATCGCCTGGGGCATCGCCCGGAAATTATCCGAACACGGGGCGGAACTCGCCTTCACCTATCAGGGCGATGCCTTCGGACGCCGGGTCAAGCCGCTGGCCGACAAGCTCGGCGCCTCGCTGGTCGTGCCGTGCGACGTCGAGGACAGCGCTTCGGTCGCCGCCACGTTCGAGACCCTGGGCAACGAATGGGGCGGGCTGGATTTCATCGTCCACGCCATCGGCTTTTCCGACAAGAACGAGTTGAAAGGCCTCTACGCCGACACCAGCCGGGACAATTTCGTCCGCACCATGGTGATCTCCTGCTACTCCTTCACCGAGGTCGCCCGCCATGCGGCCACCTTGATGAAGGACGGCGGATCGATGATCACGCTGACCTATGCGGGCTCCGTCCGCGTCATGCCGAACTACAATGTCATGGGCGTCGCCAAGGCCGGACTGGAGGCCAGCGTGCGCTACCTCGCCAACGATTACGGTCCGCGCGGCATCAGGGTAAACGGCATATCGGCTGGGCCCGTGCGCACGCTCGCCGGCGCCGGCATTTCGGACGCCCGCCACATGTTCTCCTACCAGCAGCGAAACTCGCCACTGCGCCGCACGGTGACCATCGACGAGGTCGGTGGTTCGGCGCTTTATCTGTTGTCGGATCTGTCTTCCGGGGTTACCGGCGAAATCCACTATGTCGATTCCGGCTATCACATCGTTTCCATGCCGACGCTCGACGAATTGAAGCAGACCGACGGCGGGCGAGACTAACGCCTGTCGGCCAAAGGTGCGCGACGGTTTTGAAATGGCGGACATCTGAAAACACGAAGCTTAAAGCGCGCGGCTAAACCCCGTTTCAGCGCCAGTCGCATTGATCCGCTCAAGAAATACTTCCGGTCCAATAAAATTGGATTCATTCGCGGAAACTCATTTTAAGGAGATATCCGGTAGAAAGCTCCGTACTCAGGGGAACTTTCAATGCTCGCCGTCAGCAACCCGAAGCGAACACCGGTGTTCCGACTGCTCACCATAGCGAGTTCGGGTCTCGGCAGTTTCGTCCTCGGGCTCTGGGGCCTGAAGCTCGGTCTCGGCGATGGCTTTGCCGGCATCTCCGCCGACATGATGGTCTCGGTGATGGCCGCTCTTTGCGCACTGGCGGCGTCGGTCGCCGCGATGTCCTTCTTCGCCGGCGTCGATGAATCGGCGGATTTCGTCTTCACGGAAACCCATTTCGACAAGCTGACCGGCCTGGTGGCACGTCCGGCGATGGTCGGCAAGATTGCCGAGGCGGCATGCGCGACCAGCCGGACCGGCGAGCCGATGTTCCTCATCGATATCGACATCGACCGGTTCAAGCAGATCAATGACGCCATCGGCTACAGCCAGGGCGACGAGCTGATCCGCGCCTTCACCAAGCGCTTGAAGACGTGCGTGCCGCCGCGCGCGCTGATCGGACGCATCGGCGCCGGTGAATTCGCGATCCTGCTCCCCGACAACCAAGTCGCAGGGTCCTTGGAAAGCACCATAGAGAGGCTCATCGACGAGATGATGGAGCCCTATGATCTCGGTACGCACCTGCAATCGGTCAGCCTGTCGGTCGGCATCGTGGCGATGCCAAAGGACGGTGTCGATCCCGTCCTCATCCTGCGCCGCTCCAATCTGGCGCTGCAGAACGCGCGCGCCAGCGGCGTCGGCAACTGGTCCGTCTTCCATGCCGAAATGGGCAGGGTCGCCGACCATCGCCAGTGGATCGAATCCGAACTGCATACAGCCTTCGAGCGCGGTGACTTCGACCTTCATTACCAGCCGCAGCTCGATCTCCCGACCGGCCGCATCGTCGGCTACGAAGCGCTGATCCGCTGGCGGCATCCGGAACGCGGCATGATCCCGCCGATGGAGTTCATTCCGATCGCCGAGGAAACCGGCATGATCGGCCCGATCGGCGAATGGGTGCTGCGCAAAGCCTGCAGCGACGCCCGGCATCTGCCCGACGACTGCTTCGTCGCCGTCAACATCTCGCCCGTCCAGTTCATGACCAAGGACTTCGTCGGCATCGTGCGCGACACCATGACGAGCACCGGCATCAAGCCGTCACGGCTGGAACTGGAAGTGACCGAGACGGCGATGATGCAGGATCGCGACCGCGCCGCCGCCATCCTGAAGGAGCTTGCGGATATCGGCATTTCGGTCGCCGTCGATGATTTCGGCACCGGCTATTCCAATTTGAGCTACCTGATCGATTTCTCATTCGGCAAGCTGAAGATCGACCGGTCCTTCGTCAGCCGCCTCGACACAGATTCCAGCTCCGGCGCGGTCGTCTCGACCATCGTCGGGCTTTCGCGCGCGCTCGGCGTCAGCATCATTGCCGAAGGCGTCGAGACCGAAAGCCAGGCGACACTGCTCAGGGCAGCCGGCTGCGAGGTGGTGCAAGGCTACCTGTATGGCAGGCCCGCCCCCCTCAAGATCAGGGTCGGCGACGTGCATATCACCGATGAGGTCCGGCGCGTTGCCAATCTGCATTGAGTGCGACGCGATATCTGTTTTTGAGCATGATCTTTTCCGAAACCGGTATCCACTTTCGGGATCATGCTTCAACGACGAGCGGAAAGCACCTTGAACATGCCGTCACGAGCGAGTTCGGCATGGCTCGAAAAGACAGCCGCCAAGATCGGTTCGTAGGGAAGCTGACGGTTGGCGACCATGAACAGCCGCCCACCCGGCTTCAAGGCCTTGGCCGCCGCTCGGATCATGCCGGCGCCGATCTCCGGCTCGGCCGCCCGGCTGCGGTGAAAGGGCGGGTTCATGGCAATCGCGTCGTAGCGCTTCTCGACTGGTTCCTTCAGCAGATCGATCCAGAAGAAATTCCTGGCGGTCGGCTGGCTGACCGCTGCCAGATTGAGCTTCGCGGCTTCAAGCGCGGCGAAATCGGCCTCATAGAGGTCGAGCGCCTGAACGCCGGGGGAGCGGGCGGCGATCTCGGCCGCCACATAGCCCCAGCCGGCGCAGAGATCGGCAATGCTGCCACGCAGGTCATTGGGCAGGTTCTCGACCAGCAATTTCGATCCGGTATCGATCCGGTCGAACGAGAACATGCCGGGCGCGGTGTGGCACCGGCCTTCAACCAGCAGAGCGGGGTTGGCAGCGCGCAATTCTTCCGCGGCGGCCAGATCGGCGGGACGTCGCAGCCAGAAGGCAATGCCGTGATATTTGGGCAAATGGCCTTCAAGCGGCACAAGCTCGTCAACGCGCTTGCGCAGGCTGGCAATGCCATCGTCCTTGCCGCCGGCAATGACGACCAGGCCGCCCGGCGCCACGCACTCAAGCGCCTGCGCGATGCGCACTTCGTTCAAGCCGCGATGCCGGCCGGCAAGCACAAGTGCCATATCGAAGCCATCGCCTTCCACTTGCGCGGTGACGACGAAGCCAGACGCCTGCAGCACGCTAAAATGCGGCCGGAAGCCCTGTACGAGGTGAAGCGTCGCCTCAAAGCCTTCAGGCAGGCGAAAACCCGGCTCAGCGCCGAAAAACAGGGCGCGCGTGCCCTTTCCCGGCAAAGCAACAGCCTCCGCCTCGAAGGGATGGAAAAGCGTCTTCAACGGCTCGGCGGACATTGTTCGATCTCGACTTGTCTAAGCGCTTTGAAACCCAGGCTGAAAATGAAAACGGGCGCGACATAAGCCGCGCCCGTTTCGATTCATGATCTCAGACCAATCAGGCGGCGTTTTCTTCGCCTTCGGTCTTCTTGTCGCGGGCGAGTTCCTTGCCGGTGGCCTGGTCGACGACCTTCATCGACAGGCGGACCTTGCCGCGCTCGTCGAAGCCCATCAGCTTGACCCAGACCTTGTCGCCTTCCTTGACCACGTCCGAGGTCTTGGCGACCCGGTCGTTGGCAAGCTGCGAGATGTGGACGAGGCCGTCACGCGGGCCGAAGAAGTTGACGAAAGCGCCGAAGTCCGCGGTCTTGACGACCGTACCTTCGTAGATCTCGCCGACTTCCGGCTCGGCGACGATGGTGTGGATCCACTTCTTCGCCGCCTCGATCTCCTTGGCATTGGACGAAGCGATCTTGACCGTGCCGTCGTCCTCGATGTTGATCTTGGCGCCGGTCTTTTCGACGATCTCGCGGATCACCTTGCCGCCCGAGCCGATCACGTCACGGATCTTGTCGGTCGGGATGTGCATCACTTCGATGCGCGGTGCGAACTCACCCAGTTCCGAACGCGCGCCGGTCAGAGCATGCGCCATCTCGCCGAGGATGTGCTGGCGGCCATCCTTGGCCTGGTCCAGCGCGATCTTCATGATCTCCTCGGTGATGCCTTCGATCTTGATATCCATCTGCAGCGAGGTGATGCCGTTGGCGGTGCCGGCGACCTTGAAGTCCATGTCGCCGAGGTGATCCTCGTCACCGAGGATGTCGGATAGAACGGCGAAACGCTCGCCTTCCTTGATCAGGCCCATGGCGATACCGGCGACGGGCTTGGCCAGCGGCACGCCGGCATCCATCAGCGCCAGCGAGGTGCCGCAGACGGTGGCCATCGACGACGAACCGTTGGACTCGGTGATCTCCGAGACGACACGCAGCGTGTAGGGGAACTGGTCGGCGCTCGGCAGCATCGGGCGAATGGCGCGCCAGGCGAGCTTGCCATGGCCGATTTCGCGGCGACCCGGCGAACCCATGCGGCCGGTCTCGCCGACGGAATAGGGAGGGAAGTTGTAGTGAAGGAGGAACTTCTCCTTGTACATGCCGGTCAGCGAATCGACATACTGCTCATCCTCGCCGGTGCCGAGCGTGGCAACGACCAGCGCCTGGGTCTCGCCGCGGGTGAACAGCGCCGAACCGTGGGTGCGCGGCAGGACGCCGACTTCGGAGACGATCTTGCGGACCGTCTTGAGGTCACGGCCATCGATGCGCGAACCGGTGTCGAGGATGTTCCAGCGCACGACCTTGGCCTGGAGTTCCTTGAATACCGAACCGATCTGCTCGGAAGTGTACTTGGCATCTTCGCCTTCGGCCGGGGCAAACGCTGCCTTGACCTTCGCCTTGACGGCGTCGACGGCGGCGTAACGCTTCTGCTTGTCGACGTTCTTGTAGGCGTTGCTGAGTTCGTCGCCGACGATCTTCAGCATCTCGGCTTCAAGCGCGGAATAGTCCGGCGCGGTGAAGTCGCGCGGCTCCTTGGCGGCGACTTCGGCCAGCTTGATGATGGCGTCGATGACCGGCTGGAAGCCCTTGTGGCCGAACATGACGGCGCCGAGCATCAGCTCTTCGCCCAATTCCTTGGCTTCGGACTCAACCATCAGCACAGCGTCGGCGGTGCCGGCGACAACGAGGTCGAGCTTGGATTCCTGCATCTCGTCGACATGCGGGTTCAGAACGTATTCGCCGTTGATGTAGCCGACGCGGGCGCCGCCGACCGGGCCCATGAAGGGGACGCCGGAGAGCGTCAGGGCGGCCGAAGTGGCAACGATCGACAGGATGTCGGGATCGTTCTCGAGATCATGCTGGACGACGGTGACGACGATCTGGGTGTCGTTCTTGTAGCCGGAGGCGAAGAGCGGGCGGATCGGGCGGTCGATGAGGCGGGAAACCAGCGTTTCCTTCTCGCTCGGACGGCCTTCACGCTTGAAATAGCCACCCGGGATCTTGCCGGCGGCGTAGGTCTTTTCCTGGTAGTTGACGGTCAGCGGGAAGAAATCGAGGCCGGGCTTCGGCTCCTTCATCGAAACGACGGTGGCGAGGACCTTGGTCTCGCCGTAGGTGGCGAGCACCGCGCCATCAGCCTGGCGCGCGATCTTGCCGGTTTCGAGGATGAGCGGACGACCGCCCCATTCGATTTCCACTTTGTGGTGATTGAACATCTCTTGTCCTTAATATGAGGAAAGGGCCGCGCCGTTTCACGGTGCGCGGAGATGCCCTTTCCCTGGCTTCCTTTCTCGGGCAGCCACGGGCAAGACAACGGGAGGCTCGGGTGATTTCGGCGCGGTGCGCGCGCGAGCGTCCTGCAATCCTGCCCCATGACCGTCCATGGGCGGTTTCGAGTGCCCTCTGCACGATCGAAACCGGGTCTGGCCAGTCGATACGACTGGCAGAATGCGCGACCGGCGGGCTCTCCTTCGAAAGCCCGCCGGTCAATTCGTCAACGACGCAGACCGAGCTTCTCGATCAGCGTCTGGTAGCGCGCGTCGTCCTTGCGCTTGAGATAATCAAGCAGGCTGCGGCGCTGGGAGACGAGAGCAAGCAGACCACGGCGGGAATGGTTATCCTTCTTGTGGTCCTTGAAATGGTCGGTCAGGTTCTTGATGCGCTCGGAAAGGATGGCCACCTGGACTTCCGGAGACCCGGTATCGCCCTTGGCGGTTGCGAATTCACCCATCAATTCCTGTTTGCGCTCGGCAGTAATCGACATCGTGTTTTTCCTTATCTGTTTGAGGAAACGGGTCGCCCTCAGCCGGGATGTCGTCCAGCAGGGGCCGGTGCAAGCAAAGCGTCATAGCGCTAAGCTGCGGCGCATATAGTGCAATTCCCCGGAAAACACCAGCCCAATTCACAAGCCGGCTTTTCAGGCCAAAATGGCAGGTTTATCCCTGTCAAAGCCATTTCTTCCATTTGAAGAAGGCGATCAGCCCGAACGCGACAAGCGCCATGAACAGCAGCGACAAGGGATAGCCGTAGTAGGCCTTCAGTTCCGGCATGTTCCAGGGCGAAGACTCCGGATCGAAATTCATGCCCCAGATGCCGACCAGGAAGGTGAGCGGCATGAAGATGACCGAGACGATGGTGAGATAGCTGATAACGTCGTTGGTGCGCGCCTGGCTCAGCGACAGGTGCATCTCGATCAGGCCGGTCAGCATATCGCGCTGGGTCTCGACCAGCTCGATCAGCCTGAGCGCATGGTCGAGCGTGTCGTTGAGGAAGATCTTGGTCTCGGCCTTCACATAGGGCACATCGTTGCGGATCAGCGTCGCCAGCGCATCGCGCATCGGCCACAGCACGCCTTTCAGCACGTTGGCGTCACGCCGCAATTCATGCAGCTGCCGCATCTGGTGTTTGTGCGGCGAATGCAGCATCTGGTCCTCGATGCTGTCGACCATGTCACCGGCGGCCTCGATCGGCGGAAAATAGCTGTCGACGATGGCATCGATCAGCGCATAGGCAAGATAGTCGGCGCCGCGGGCGCGCAGCCGGTTGGGCGCCGAACTTTCAATGCGCTTGCGCACCGGATCGAATGGATCGCCTTCCCGCTCCTGGAAGGTAACGACGAAGTTGCTGCCGAAGAAGACGGCGATCTGCTCATAGCGGTGCGAGGTGACATCGTCGATCATCCTGACGACGACGAAGGCATGGTCCTCGAAGAAGTCGACCTTAGGCCGCTGGCCGGTGTTGACGACGTCCTCCAGCGCCAGCGGATGCAGGCTGAAAATGCGGCCGATCTCCTCGATCAGCGGGATGTTGGCGAGGCCGGTGCAGTCGAGCCAGAGGACCGGCCATTTGTGGCAATGGGTGTTGAGGTCGTCGATGCTGGCATTTTCGATAGTCTTGAATTTTTCGGGCGAGATCAGCGTCAGACGCAGTTCCGAGCGACGCGCCGACGGGTCGGCGATCAGCGTGCCGGGCGACGCACCGACCGGCGGCCGCCGCGTTTTCGCCGGTGCCCGCGTCTTCACGGTCTCAGCCTTTGCCATATTCCCCTCGTGCGAGTCCTCGCCTCGACATTAGACGACAGGAATCAACCGGCAAAGACCCGCTTGGGCTTGAACATGCCTTGCTCAATGGCACCGATGGCGACCAGCTTGCCGCGCGCCGTGGCGCAGGCTTCTTCGGCTTCCACCGGTGCGTCGCGGCCGCGGATGATGACCGGGTTGCCGAGGCGGATCTTGGTTGCCGCGTCATCGCTGATGGCGATCTGCGGCAGGCAATCGAGGGCAGCCGATGTGTCGACCAGAAGCGCATCGATGGCGTCGAAGTCGATTGGCGCTTCCACCTTGTCGGCAGCCTCTGCCTTGTCAGCGGCTTCTGTCGTGTCCGAGCTGTCGACCTCCTCCACACCGAAACGGGCGGCTTCCAGTTCGGCGATGGTGACGAAGTCTTCCGAGGTGAACGGCTCGACCTCGACCCGGCGCAATTCGGAGATGTGACCGAAGCAGCCGATGTCGCGGCCCATGTCGCGGGCCAGCGAGCGCACATAGGTGCCCTTGCCGCACTCGACCTCGAAAACAGTATGGTCGGCGCCATGCTCGACAACGTCCAGACGGCCGATCTCGATCTCTCGCGCGGGTATGTCGACCGTCGCGCCGTCGCGGGCCAGATCATAGGCGCGCTCGCCTGCGATCTTGATGGCCGAGAATTGCGGCGGCGTCTGCATGATGACGCCGGTGTATTTCGGCAGCAGGGCGAGCACTTGGGCTTCCGACGGACGCAGGTCGGATTCTTTCGTCACCGGACCTTCGAGGTCATCGGTCGAACGCTCCTGTCCCCAGGCAACGGTGAAGCGATAGATTTTGGCGCCGTCCTGCACGTAAGGCACGGTCTTGGTAGCCTCGCCAAGCGCGATCGGCAGCATGCCGGACGCCAGCGGGTCGAGCGTGCCTGCATGGCCGGCCTTTTCCGCCTGGAACAGCCATTTGATCTTGGAGACGGCTTCGGTCGAGCCCATGCCGACCGGCTTGTCCAGGATCAGCCAGCCCGAGATCGGCCGGCCCTTCTTCTTGCCGCGACGCGCCACTATTCGGTGTCCTTGTTGTCGTCTTTGTCCTGGTCTGCGTTTTCCTGGTCCTCAGGACCCAAATCGCGCGCCACTTCCGGCGATTTCAAGAGGTCGTTGATCCTGGCAAAATTGTCGAAGGAGGTGTCGAGCTTGAAGCGGAACTCCGGCATGAACTTCATCTGCCGCAGCGCGCCGGAGACACGGCCACGGACGAATTTCGCATGCTTGTTCAACGCCTCGACCACCGCATCGGCATCTTTGGCGCCGAGCGGCGAGACGAAAGCGGTAGCGACCTTCAAATCGGGCGACATGCGCACTTCCGAGACCGACACCACGGTGTTCTCGATCAGCGGATCGATGATCTCGCCGCGCTGCAGGGTTTCGGATAGCGCATGGCGCACCTGTTCGGCGACGCGCAGCATGCGCTGGGATGGGCTGGATGCGGTTGGACGGGGCATTTTTCTCAATCCTGAAAGCGTGAGGCGCGGGATGGAACCGTGCCGCATGTCTCATATGGGCATTCTCAATAGACTTGGGGCGGCGGCCTTTCGACCACCGCCCGGTATGGACAAGTCACTCGAACTCAGAGTGTCCGGGTCACCATCTCGACGCGGAAGCACTCGATGACGTCGCCGACGCGCATGTCCTCGTAGTTCTGGAAGGCCATGCCGCACTCCTGGCCGCCGGGGACTTCCGAAACTTCGTCCTTGAAGCGCTTCAGCGTCTTCAGCGTGCCTTCGTGGATGACGACGTTGTCGCGGATCAGGCGCACGCCCGCACCACGCTCGACCTTGCCTTCGGTGACACGGCAGCCGGCGATCTTGCCGACCTTGGTGATGTCGAAGATTTCGAGGATCTGCGCATTGCCGATGAAAGTCTCGCGACGCTCCGGCGACAACAGGCCCGACAGAGCCGCCTTCACGTCATCCACAAGGTTGTAGATGATCGAGTAGTAGCGGATCTCGATGCCAGCCGCCGCTGCAGCGGCACGTGCCTGGACGTTGGCGCGGACGTTGAAGCCGATGATCGCGGCACCCGAAGTCTCGGCCAGCGACACGTCGCTTTCGGTGATGGCGCCGGCGCCAGCATGGACGATGCGTGCACGCACTTCGTCGGTACCGAGCTTGTCGAGTGCGGCGTTGATCGCCTCGATCGAGCCCTGCACGTCGCCCTTGATGACCAGCGGGAATTCCTTCAGCCCGCTTGTCTGCAACTGCGACATCATCTGCTCGAGCGAACCGCGCTGGCCGGCATGCTTGGCAACCGCCTTCTCGCGCGCCAGACGCTGGCGGTATTCGGTGATCTCGCGGGCACGGGCCTCGTTGTTGACCACGGCGAAGCGATCGCCGGCCTGCGGGGTGCCCTGCAAGCCAAGCACTTCCACCGGCATCGCCGGCGGCGCTTCCTTGATCTGCACGCCACGATCGTTGACCAGCGCACGCACCCGGCCCCATTCATTGCCGGCAACGAGGATGTCGCCCGGCATCAGCGTGCCGGTCTGCACCAGCACGGTGGCAACGGGACCACGGCCCTTGTCGAGCTGGGCCTCGATGACGACGCCTTCGGCGGTACGGTCCGGATTGGCCTTCAGGTCGAGAATTTCGGCCTGCAGCAGGATCGCCTCGAGCAGTTTGTCGAGATTGGTGCCCTTGGTCGCCGACACTTCGACGTCCAGAACTTCACCGCCCATGGATTCGACGAAAACCTCGTGGCGCAGCAGTTCGGAGCGCACCTTCTGCGGATCGGCATCATGCTTGTCGATCTTGTTGATCGCCACGATGATCGGAACGCCGGCCGCCTTGGCATGGCTGATCGATTCGATCGTCTGCGGCATGACGCTGTCATCGGCCGCAACCACCAGGATGGCGATGTCGGTCGCCTGGGCGCCACGAGCACGCATCGCCGTGAAGGCGGCGTGGCCGGGCGTGTCGATGAAGGTGATCTTGTGACCATTCTTCTCGACCTGGTAGGCGCCGATATGCTGGGTGATGCCGCCGGCTTCGCCGGAGACGACATTGGCGTTGCGGATCGCGTCGAGCAGCGAGGTCTTGCCATGATCGACGTGACCCATGATCGTCACGACCGGCGGACGCGAAACCAGGTCCTCGGCATTGTCGGCGATGTTGAACAGGCCTTCCTCGATGTCGGATTCGGCGACGCGGCGGACCGTGTGGCCGAATTCGGTGGCGACCAGCTCGGCCGTGTCGGCGTCGATGACGTCGCCCGGCTTCAGGATCTGGCCCTGCTTCATGAAGAACTTGACCAGGTCGACCGCGCGCTCGGACATGCGTTGCGCCAGTTCCTGGATGGTGATGGTCTCTGGCAGGATCACTTCGCGCATGACTTTCTCGCGCGGCTCATTGTGCATCGCGCGCTTGAATTTTTCCTGGCGGCGACGCATCGACGACAGCGAACGGGCTCGCGCATCTTCGTCGGACAATGCCGAATTCAGCGTCAGCTTGCCACGGCGGCGATCTTCCTCGCTCTTGGTCGGCTTGGCCGGACGCGCCACTTCAGGCGTGACCGGACGGCGCACCGGTGCGCCGGCACCAACCCGCTTCGGCTTGGCCACTTCCTCGTCATCGACTGTTGCCAGTTCGGCAGCCAATGGCGCGCGGCGACGCGCCTCTTCCTCGGCCCGACGGCGGGATTCGGCCTCGGTCTGCAACCGTGCTTCTTCCTCGGCCTGGCGGCGCGCGGATTCATCGCGTTCGCGCTTGCGGCGCTCTTCGTCCTCGGCGCGACGCTTGGCATCCTCGGCGGCGCGCTGGCGGTCCTCGACCTCGCGAACCTTCGAGCCCTCGAGCGCCCTGCGGCGTGCTTCCATTTCACTGCGCGACAGTTCGTTCAGCACCATGCCGCTGCGCTCGACCGGGGCCGGGGGCGGCGGGGGTGGCGGCGCCTTCGGTGCTTCCGGCACGACGACGGGTGCGGCCACGACCGCCGGCTTCGGTGTGAAGACGGGGGCGGCAACAGGCTCCGGCTTGTCGCCGGGCATCGAGAACTTGCGCTTCTTGGTTTCGACGACGACCTGCTTGGTGCGGCCGTGCGAGAAGTTCTGGCGCACAGTGCCCTGTTCCATACCGGGGCGCTTCAGCGTCAAGGTCTTCTTCGGCGTCACACTCAGCGTATTGTCGTCACCCGATTTCGTATCGCTCATTCCATATCCTCTGCGGCATCATCTTCGTCAGCAACAGCCGCAAGCATTGCCAGATCGTCCGGGGAACCGCCCCGATACCGGTCGAGCGCAACCATGCGCTTCTGGACCGCCCTGCCCGCGTCTCCCGCGAGAACGGCAGCATGTATCACATTTGTACCCCCCAATGCCAAGCTCAACTCGGCCTCGGAGAAAAGTTTGTAGGCAAGGATAGCGGGCCCACCGAGATGGACCGTCGCCCGTCGCGCCTGGCTGATCTTGCGCACGCCGTCATCGGACGCCTCGGAAGCATGCAGCACGAAAAGCGCCAATCCGCCGCGCACCGCGCTCTCGACCTTGGTAGCACCAAGCGAAATTGCGCCTGCCTTGCGGGCAAGACCAAGCATGCCCAGAGCGTGCCTGGAAAGCAGCCCGTCGACCATGCCGCCAAGATCGGGCGGCACGACCACCTGTGCCTTGAAGGCGCGGGCAAAGAGGTTCTTCGCCGCAGCCTTGTCGATATGTAGGCGGTCGGCGCTCACCCAGCAACCGCGGCCGGGCAGATTTCTCTTGATGTCGGGAACGACGGCCGAATCCGGGCCGACGACGAACCGGATCAGATCATCCGGTTCGGCTTGTTTGCGCGTAACGATGCAGGTGCGATCGTTCATCTCGTCCAAGGGCGGGTTCGGTGCGATGCGGTTTCACCTCACGCACCAACGGCTTCGTCAGCCGAGACTTCTTCGGCTGCAAGCTCGTCTTCGGTGATCCAGCCGGCCTTGAGGCGGGCGGCCAGAACCATATGTTCGGCGTCTGC